>JALSLF010000492.1 GCA_026988445.1 Bacteroidales bacterium | reverse complement strand
GTACAATATGTTGCCGATTATAATGCTAATTTAAACAGTTTGCATATTCATAATTAGATGAATGCTTTATATTTGAAAATTAGATAATTGGAAAGTATCTAACTCCCAATTATCTAATTTATTAATTATGCTATGAATTTAGTGGAAATATCAAAGCAATATATCAAAGCACAAACTAAAATGGTAGTAGAACCAATTTATTACTTAGTATCGTGCACAATAATTTCTGAACTTAACTCCATTGCTTTCCGATAACTGGCGCTCACCCCACAATATCTTTCCTCCGAAAGGCTTACCGCTTTTTTTATTTTATCCATTGGTAAATCTTTACCGGTAAATTCATAAATTACTTTCATTTTATAAAAGTGTTTGGGATGTTCTTCTGTTATATCGCCTTCAACACGTACTTTAAAATCATCCAATTCAACACGCATTTTTTTTAAAATAGATATTACATCCATTGCTGTGCAGCCTCCAAGAGCAACCAACATAAAAGGTTTGGGTTGCGGTCCTCTGTTTTCTCCTCCAACTTCTTCTTTTGCATCAATCATTATTTTATGACCTGCAACCTCAACTTCAAAAGCCATCTTATCTTTCCATGTAGCTGTAATTGAACTTTTCATATTTCTTTCTTTAGTTATTATTTTAAATTTATGATAAAATAGAGTTTTTTATTTTTACAAATATACTTTAATATTGTATATTGCAAAAAAAATTGATTTTTGTACCTACAATAATTAAAAAATGCAAGACTTAGAGAATTTACCGGTATGTGGTGATTGTTTTTCGTTTAATTCTATTTTTAATTCATTAACTGAAAGTGAATTGGATATATTAAACTTTGAGAAGGGCTGTAATTTTTATAAGCGCGGTAATGTTATTTATCAAGAGCGAAATAGAATAGCCGGTGTATATTGTGTTAATAAAGGCATTATAAAACTCTATAAAACTGGAATTGACGGGCGAGAACAAATTGTTAAATTCGCTCAGAAAGGAGATATTATAGGTTATCGCTCTATTTTAAGCCAAGAACTTGCTTGCACAACAGCAAAAGCAATAGAAGATTCGGTTTTATGTTTTGTTCCTGCCGGTTTATTTATGCGTTTGATAAAAGAAAATAATGATTTTTCGATGCAGGTGATGAGGTTGTCTTTGAAAGAGCTGGGTGAAGCCAATAAATTTATATTAAATATTGCGCAAAAAACGGTTCGTGAACGACTTGCAGAAGTTCTTATTTTGCTTATGGATACTTTTTCTCTGGATGAAGATAATTATTTAAAAGTAAGTTTAACTCGTGAAGAAATTGCCAATATAGTAGGTACCGCTACTGAATCGGTGATTCGTTTATTATCAGAGTTTAAGTCGGATAAATATATTGAAGTTAATGGAAGAAGAATTAAAATAGTAAATATTCAGGCATTAAAGAAATTAGCCAGTATAAAATAGGGTTTTAAAAAACTATCCTGCCCCATTCACATACAAAGAAATAACTTTACCCTTAGATGCAGATATAACGAACCAGTTATTTTTATCTTTTGCCTCTTCAATTATATCATCAATTGTCTTTTTACCGTCGTATGGAGATATTAAACAATCTTCATTGGGAATTAAATAGGTTCTTTTTTTAGGATTATTATTAATAACCTTGTATTTTTCAAAACCTTCTTCATCAACACCCACCATTTTAATCTGAATAAAATCTACAGTAACATAGGTTTTATCTCCAATAGTTAGTATAGACGTTATATAGCAGTTCGACTTTTCTGTTTCGTATGAAATTGGAATATTTTGAACTACAAGTTCTTGATTTGATTGAGAAAAAGATTTTAATCCAATGAATAAAATAAAGAATAAAAGAGAAAATTTCATGATTTTAGTTTTTGAATAAACTTACTCTAATTGTTTTCTTATTTTAAAATTACTTTATTATAAATAATATTTTTAAGAAAATTTTATACCAATAATTACAATATCATCGGTTTGAGCATGGTTTTGAGTCCAGCGTTCTAATTCTTTATATAAAATTAGTTTTTGTGATTTTAAAGATTTGCTTTGGCTTTCTAAAAGCAAGTTCATTAGTTTCTTTTTGGAAAATTTCTTTTCTTCTGAACCTCCAAATTGGTCGGTTATCCCATCAGAAAACAAATATACAGTATCTTCATTTTCTAACTGGATTTCATGATTATTCAAAACGCCCATTTCCGGTTCAATATCTAATGAAACAAAATCACCGCGAATATAAAAAAGGTGATAATCATCTTTATGCATTAAAGCATTTACTTTTTGCCCGTTTACAAGCAAATAGTTTTTTTCTTTACGAACAATAATTATGGGGCGACCCGCACCTACAAAATTAAGTGTGTTATCCAATTCATTGTACTCGCAAAAAGCAGCATCAAGCCCGTTACCGGATGCATAAGTATCGGTAGAGCGTGCTAAATGGTTAATTAATTCGGCTCGCAGATTATGGGCAACTTGCAAAGGACTGGTTACATTGTTTTTATGAACAATATAATTTAAACCCATATATGCTAAAATTGAAATAAGTGCAGCAGGTACTCCATGACCGGTTGAATCAGAAACACAAATAAATTTTTTATTTAATTTTTGAGCGATAAAATAAAAATCGCCACCTATTAAATCACGAGGTTTGAATAAAGTAAATGAGTTTGGAAAAATACGTGAAAAACTCTGTTTATCAGGAAGTAATGATTGCTGGATTCGTTGTGCCGTAATCATGCTTTCATGAATATTGGCATATACTTGATATTCATTTACTTGATCTTCAGTTTGTTTTAAACGGGCGTGTATATCTATTTTTGTATAAAGTTCGGTGGCATCTATGGGTTTTTTTATATAATTGTCTGCACCCAATTGCATGGCTTTTTTTACATCATCTTTTTCCACTTTTGCAGTTACCATTATTACGATGATGTTTGAAAGATTTTTATTTTTTTTTATTTTTTCGAGCGTTTCAAAACCGTCCATATAAGGCATAAGTACATCCAAAAGTACTATGTCCGGTGGATTTTCTGTTATTTTTTTGTAAGCTTCCAAACCGTTCTCTGCCGAGTCTGTATCATATTTGCTTTTCAACAAACTCTCAAGCAAAAGTACGTTAATCGGCTCATCATCTACAATCAGAATTCTCATTAATTATTCGGTTTTAAAGCACGTGTTATTGTTAACCAAGCAGAATTATATATTTTGTACAAATATTTTTATTAAATATAAATCTTTTTACAGGCATAAATATAATAAATTATTTATACAAATGTAAAAAAGCATTCATTTTTATATAATCTTAAAACCTAATGGATTGTATTACAGTGCTTACTAAAAGCCAATTTTCTTATTGTCATTTACTTTACTGTAATCGTGTTTTTCCAGATTGTAAATCTCGGCTAAAGTTAAATCTTTATTTACATTATTTTTCACACCTAAACTACTTGCTAAAGCTTTAGCTTTTTTAGTATTTAAAGGCTTAAATTCATATCGGGCAACCAGCCTGCCTTTTCTTAATATTGCACGGTCAATATCTTGTAAATCTGCATTAAAGGTACATATAAGTTTTATAGCTAATGCATCGGAAAGCAAACCGTCTCCCAGATTTAACAAGTTTACAAGCCCGTTATCCGTTCTGCCGTTTTCGCGCGATTTTATAAGTGTTTCACAATCTTCTAAAACCAAAATACTATTTTTAAAACCGGCAATAAAGGGTAAAAAACTTGGGTTTGATAGAGCGTCGATCATATCTAATGGTAAAAAAATAAACATCCTGTTAAGTTTACTCATTAAGTTACGGATGTATGAAGTTTTTCCTGTACCGTATTTCCCATGCAAAAGGACTAATCCATTTGCATTTTTACGGTTTAAAAACTCACTGATGGTTTTATCAACTTCAGGAAAATCATCATTATAATTACTTGAAATATCAACCTTTTGTTCTCTTATTTTAAAGCTGCGCAATTCAAATCCAAATTCAGAATGATTACTGCGCGCAATCATATAAAACTTTTTTTTATGTTTTTTTGATTTTTTACTTAATTCAATTATTTGAACAATTTTTTTGATTTCGTTTTTATCAACATCTTTTGAATAAAAAAATGTAATTTTATAACTTGATGCAAAAATCAGTAACTTTTCTTTTACTTTTATAAAATATCTACTTTGCGTAAAATCTATTTCGTCTAATTTTTTTGATTTAGCCGCTTCTTCTTTAATCAGATAATTATCTTCTGTTATTGCAAACTTTTCTTTTAATGAGTTTAAAAATTGTTCAACATTAATTTTTTTATATACCGAGTAGGTATTATAAAATTCATTGTATAAAGAAATAAATAGTTTACCGTAATGAATGTCATCATCATAAGTTGAAAAAATATCGGACAACTCGTTCTTTAACATTTTCTTTTCCGCTCCTGTCATTTTTCTTTTTCCTTTAAAATATTCAGGCGGCAAAATTAGTAAAAATTAAACGTTTCTGTTTATATTTTTTAAAAATGATTTGATATTGACGAAAAGCCCTTATTTTTGTAAAATATTAAAAAAATTTTAAGCTAAATTCTTATGGCAGAAGAACGAAAAGAAAACAATGAGGAAAAAAAATCATTGAATTTTATTGAAGCAATTATTGAGCAAGATTTAAAAGAAGGGAAACATAAGCAAATATATACTCGTTTTCCGCCTGAACCTAACGGATATCTGCATATAGGACATGCTCAAGCAATTTGTTTAAATTTTGGCTTAGCCGAAAAATATTCCGGTAAATGCAATTTACGTTTTGACGATACCAATCCGGAAAAAGAGGATGTGGAATATGTTGAATCGATAAAAAGCGATATTAAATGGTTGGGCTTTCAGTGGGAAGGTAATGTAAAATATACATCGGATTATTTTGATAAACTTTATGAGTTTGCCGTAAAATTAATTAAAGAAAATAAGGCTTATGTTTGTGAGTTGAGCCCTGAACAAATCCGTGAATACCGTGGCACACCTACTGAGCCGGGGAAGGAAAGTCCATGGAGAAACCGACCCGTTGAAGAAAGTTTAAAACTTTTGGAAGGTATGAAAAACGGAGATTTTGAAGAAGGCAAATACATGCTTCGTGCAAAAATTGATATGTCCTCGCCCAATATGCACATGCGCGACCCGATTTTATACCGTATCAAAAAAGCCGAACATCACCGAACGGGTAACAAGTGGAGCATCTATCCTATGTATGATTTTGCACACGGACAATCGGATTATTTTGAAGGTATTACACACTCTGTTTGTACTTTAGAGTTTGAAGTACACCGTCCGTTATACGATTGGTTTATTGACCAGTTAAAAACTGGTGATTATCGTCCGCGCCAGATTGAGTTTGCGCGTTTAAATTTGAACTATACGGTGATGAGTAAAAGAAAACTGCTCCAACTAGTAGAAGAAAAAATTGTAAGTGGTTGGGATGACCCGCGAATGCCTACTATTTCCGGTTTAAGACGTAGAGGTTACACTCCGGCAGCTATACGAAAATTTGCCGATAGGGTAGGGGTCGCTAAGCGTGACGGTATAATTGATGTTGCACTTTTAGAACACAGTATTCGCGAAGATTTAAACAAAACAGCAAATCGGGTAATGGGGGTTTTAAAACCATTGAAAGTTATCATTGACAATTATCCCGAAGAACAGGAAGAGTTTTTAGATGCAGTAAATAATCCTGAAAATGAAAGTAAAGGGAAGCGTCAAGTTCCTTTTAGTAAGGAATTATATATTGAACAAGATGATTTTATGGAAAATCCGCCACGAAAATTTTTCCGTTTGGGAATAGGGCGCGAGGTGCGTTTGCGTTATGCTTATTTTGTAAAATGCACGCATGTGGATAAAGATGAAAACGGAACTATTACGGCGGTACACTGTACCTACGACCCGGCATCAAAAGGGGGTAAATCGCCGGATGGCAGAAAAGTAAAAGGTACTTTGCATTGGGTGTCGGCAAATCATGCCGTTAAATCAGAAGTTCGATTATACGACCGTTTGTTTACTGTAGAAAATCCTTTGGGCGACAAAGAAAAAGATTTTAAAGAATTTATTAATCCCAATTCATTACAAGTAATTGAAAATGCACTCTTGGAGCCGCATTTATTAAATGCAAAACAGGGAGACCGCTTCCAGTTTGAACGATTAGGTTATTTTTGTGTAGATAAAGACAGCACCAAAGATAAGTTGGTATTTAATCGTACGGTTAGTTTACGCGATACTTGGGCAAAAATAAAGAATAAATAGACTTTTCCTAAGTTTATAATCGTTCAATTTAGGTTTAAAAACTTGATAGGAAGCTCCTATCAAGTTTTTTTAAAATACCGCTTTGGCAATATTATAAATATTATCGGCTTTGCCCATTGTATAATAATGTACCGAAGGTACATTATGTTTAATTAATTCTTTTGATTGTTCAATAGCCCATTCAACTCCAACTTGTCGAACTTCTTGATTAGTTTTACATTTGCGTACTTCGTGCGCCAGTGCTTCGGGAATATCAATATTAAAAGTTGAAGGCAAAATAGTTAAATGTCTTTTTACCGATATAGGTTTTAGTCCCGGAATAATAGGCACATTGATGCCATGCTTTCTACATAAATCCACAAAATCAAAATATTTTTTATTATCATAAAACATTTGTGTGATAATATAATCGGCTCCGGCTTCCACTTTTTTCTTTAAATGATAAATATCGGCATCCATATTTGGAGCTTCAAAATGTTTTTCCGGATATCCGGCAACACCGAACGAAAAATCCATTTTTGTAGTGTTTTGCAATTCTTCATCTAAATAGATACCTTTATTCAGGTTGTTTATTTGCTTGATTAAGTCTATGGCATGTGCATGACCATCTTTTTCCGGAATAAATTCTTTATCTGCTGCTAAGGGATCTCCTCTTAATATCAGTAAATTACGAATACCCAAAAAATGTAAGTCGATAAGTGCATTTTCTGTTTCTTCTTTTGTAAAGCCCCCGCAAATCATGTGTGGCACAACATTTACTTTTTGATATTTGTATTTAACGGCTGCTGCTATGGCTACTGTTCCCGGTCGTTTATGAACCGTTTTACGTTCCAACAAACCGGATTTATGCCTTTTGTATACAACTTCTTCTCTATGGTAGGTTATATTTAAAAATTTAGGCTCAAACTCCATTAAAGGATCAATGGTCTCATAAATTAAATTAATGTCTTTCCCTTTTAAAGGAGGTAATATCTCAAATGAAAACAATGTTTTTTTTGCTTCGTGTAAATGGTCGATAACTTTTTTCGGCATAATATTCTCTTTAAGCCTGCAAAAATAATAAAATCTTAGCAAAATGACTTTTTATACATAAATTTTATTTTTTTTAACTTGATATACTTCTATTTTTTTCGTAAATTGCCATAAGACTAAAAAAAATACTTCAATATCTAAAAATTGAAATAATGGGATTTGTAAAAAAAGTATTTATAGCTGCAGGAACAATATTTGGTTTGGCTCTGAGTTTGAGCTTGATGCAACGAAAAACTCTGATTTTATCCGGAAGAATTTATTATTCAGGAAATCGTAAGTTTGAGGAAGCCAAAGAATTGAATTTGGAAAGGCAAGCGGCTATTCGAAAAATAAGTGGAAATAATCAAGGCTTTATTTTATATAAAGATAATAAAGAAATACTTAAAAGTTTGGAACAAAATGCTTTTAGTATGGTAGGTACTAAGTTAGAAAGTGGTATTTATAAAGTTTTGCCTATCTCATCCGGCGGACGACGTCCTGCACATGTGCTAATTGAGTTGGTTATTTAGCTTATTTTTATGTCTCCGGAAAAAATAGCAAATAATGTTGGATATCGGTATTATTTAGCTTGATTTAATCACCCTGCAAGTAATTTAACTATATGGTTTTAACCTAAATTACGCGCAAGGTGATTTTTTTAATTGTATTACTCTGCCTTAAAAATTAAATAAAAATCTTCAATTTTTATTTTAAGATTTTTGGCTGTTTTTTTAGCCTTTTCTAAATCTTTTTCAGCAATTAATGCGTGCATATCATTTTCAATACCGTTAAAAAAGATATGTAGTTGATTAAATAATTCTCCCGTATAGCTGCTGTCGAGTAAAACATACTTTGCTTTATCAAAAACATCTTTTCCCAGTTGATTGTAATCTGCTACATTATCAGACTTAAAATTACTGAGTTTTAGATCTACTTCTTTTATTATCGCATAGGTTTCGGGCTTGACAATCCATTTTTCACCATTATTTAATTGTAGGTCTGATGCTAGCATTCTTAACTTTGGAGCCGTACCAAAATCCAAATTATAAATGGTTTCGGCAATTAATTTTAACTCTTCATCGGTGTATATCAGTTTTGGCATCAGCTTAAACTTTTTAACAGCACCCGGCATTAATGTTTTTTCTTCCGAGGGATTTTTAACAATAGCTACAACAGCATTTATAAAATCTTCTTTATTCGGATAATTAGGGAGATAATGCTCTTTTATTCGCATCATTGGCGGTGCAATCATTTTATCTGCTTTATCAGGGTCAGGCTTTTCAAAATGACAGATGTAACATTTGGTTTTTAATAATTCATAACCCTTTGTGTTATAGATTTCTGCTTGTGCAACTTTTTTTTCGTTATCGGTATTGGTTTGAGAATTAGTACTGCACGAAAAAAGAAAAAAACTTAATAATGTAATTACAATGATATTTAACGCTATTTTTCTCATATTTTAAATTTTAAATTTTAATAAACCGGATGCCTATAAATTAGCAGCATCCGGTTTTAGAATATGTGTACAAACTTAATTGTTTTTTTATTGTTTCTGCATATTAGATTGGTGAACGGCAAATTCGCCTTTTGTTATTTTTCCGTCTCCATTTAAATCGATACTTTCAAATGTTGGTGCATTTTTTTGATTTCTTCCCATACCGGGTTTATTATTTTGTTTTTGGGCTCTTACTTGAGTTAATTCATCCTTGGTAATAAATCCATCGCCGTTTGTATCAAAAGTATTGAAAGCCGAACGGTTTTGGTATCCTCTGTTTGTATTCGTTCTGTTCGGCATATTGCCGTATCTGTTTGCTTGGTGAACTGCAAATTCTTCTTTTGTAATATTTCCATCACCATTGGTATCAATACTTTCAAAACTTGGAGCATTTTGGGCATTCATTCCCATACCCGGTCTGTTTTTTTGATGCTCGGCTCTTACTTGTTCAAACTCTTTTTTGCTGATTATTCCGTTTCCGTTTAAGTCAAAGCTTTCAAAAGTTGGACGGTTTTGTGCGCCTCTTCCGCCTTGCGCATAGGTTTCAATTGAAAATAACAATACAATTGAAAATAATGCTAATGTACTAATTTTTACTGTTTTCATTTTGTTAAATTTTAATGATAAATAAATTTTTATACTTCTATAAGTGTTTAGACACGATTATTTTTAAAACTTTTGTTTTTTGAGAAAAATTTTTTCAAAAAAAAACGGCAGAAACAATCTGCCGTTTTTTTAGCAGTTCAAAAAACCTTAATTACCAAGCAGCTCCTCTGCAAAATCCTCCACCTCTGCCAAATCCTCTACCCATACCATAGCCCATACAAGCACGCCCTCTATTAAAACTGTCAAAATACACTTTTTGGTCTTGGTCTAAAAGATTTCTAACATCTTGCCGGTGTTTTTCGCGGTCTTTCATCATTTGTGTTCGTATTACACT
>JALSLF010000491.1 GCA_026988445.1 Bacteroidales bacterium | reverse complement strand
CAACCAATACAATTTGTCCTGTGATGTGTTATTCTTATCATAATTAAAATGATTGAAACTTGTCCGACTACCGGCGGATGATTGAATGAGTAGATGAGTGAATTAAATCAACTGTATAAAAAATTAAAGCCACTACACATTCACCAACTTATACAATTTATCAGCTCTTCTTACTTTTTCATCAATAGGTACCGATATAGTTTGTCCTTTATGTGCTTCTTCGGTACTTTTTAAATCTACACGAATTTCTTTTACTATGGTTTGAATAACTCCGGTGGTAGGTCCGGTAATTAAAATCTCATCACCTACTTTTAAACTACCCGCTTGCAGTTGAAATTCAGCCACTTTCAGTTTACTGAAATAGTTACTTCCTTTACCAAGATATTTTTTTGTTTTGGTAGCTTTTGAGCCGTAATCTTTACTCCATTCGCCTAATTTTCTGCCCAAATAATATCCATCCCAAAAACCACGATTAAAAACAGTTGATAAACGTTCTTCCCAATTTTCTATTTTTTCTTTATTGTACGAACCGTCCAATACAGCGTTTATAGCTTCGCTATAACATTCCGTAACCGTTTTAACATATTCCGGCGGACGCGCCCGTCCTTCTATTTTAAAAACTTTTACGCCGGCTTTCAAAATTTTATCCACAAAACCAATCGTACTTAAATCCTTAGGAGACATTATGTACTCATTATCTACCTCTAACTCATAACCTGTTTCTTTTTCGGTAACAATATATGATTTGCGGCAGGTTTGCAAGCAAGCTCCACGGTTTGCCGATGAATTTTGCTCGTGCAAACTTAAATAACATTTACCCGAAATTGCCATACACAAAGCACCGTGTGCAAAAATTTCAACACGTATTAATTGCCCTGATGGTCCGGTTATTTGCTCTTTCACAATGGTCTCGGTAATTTTTGCTACTTGTTTCAAACTTAACTCACGCGCCAAAACCATTACATCTGCAAAATGAGCATAAAATTTTAAAGTTTCTATATTACTCACATTTACTTGTGTAGAAATATGTAGTTCAATGCCCTGTGTAAAAGCATAATTAATTACCGCCTGATCAGATGCTATTATCGCCGTTATACCACTCTTTTTGGCAATATCAACCAGTTGTTTCATTAAACGAATATCATGGTCGTAAATAATGGTATTTACTACCAAATATGATTTAATATTATTTTCATTACAAATTTTGACAATATTTTGTAAATCATCCGTTGTAAAGTTATTGGTGGATTTTGCACGCATATTTAGCTGTTCCACACCAAAATACACAGAATCAGCTCCTGCCTGTATGGCTGCTGCCAAAGACTCATAGCTTCCTACCGGAGCCATTAATTCCAACTCTTTTCTTTTTATATTCATTTTCAAATTATAACTTTGGGCGCAAAATTACAATAATCTTTTAAGATTAGCTCATTTCATTTTAAAGAAATTAATACCTTTAAGTATTTTATTGCAAACAAATGAACAAAAAAAATTTCATTGTCGGTAAAACCTATCCGTTTCGTTTTATTAAAAAAATTGAATTGGATGGTGAATTTTATGTATTTGAAGATTTTCAGGGAGAACGTTATTTATTATCATCCTATTATTATAAAAATTATAATTTTACTCCCGGACAAGAAATTTTATGCCGGATTTTAAGAATTGATTGCTCGGGAAAAGTATCCATTGAGCCGGAACACCCGTATTATAAAATAGGTAAAATCTATGATTTTAAGTTTAAAGAACATACAACAATTACTGAAGAAAATGCACATAAATTTTCAGGCAAAGGCAAAGCGCAAAAAGAGCACTGCCTTATTGTTGTAGATAGATACGGAAATGAGCACTTAGTTAAGGCAAATAAGAGACAAAAACACAAAAGTTTTCATCCCGAAAAAATAGCTTGTAAAATAATAAGTATTACCAATGGAAATTTTGAACTGGAAAATATGGAAAATGCAAAAAGTAATTTCTTGTATAGATTATTTAACAAATAATACCTAAAACTCATGCGATTATAAATTACTCTTCATTTAACATTTCCATCAAGTTTTTATCAAAATATAAAATATGACCGGAATACCAGTTTTTTAGGAATTTTAAAAATTCTTCGCAAAAACCCGGCTTTTTTTGTTCAAAATCTTTTTGATACGCAATTAATTTATCTGCAAAATCTTGATGTTTCTCGGTTAACTCATTAAATAATTCAATATCTTTTTGCTTTAAAAATAATTTTTCGTTCATCAAATACTCATCAGTATAGAAACTGATTTTATGAAAAAAATCGACAATTACTTGATCACAATCACCGGTTTGTACATATCTTGAAAAATTATCAATTAAATCTTCAATTTTTTTCCGGTTATCCATTAAAACTTTTACTGCATGCTGAGTGTTCATGGTCTGATTATATTATTGACATTATCCAAATTACAAAATTCCAACATTTTCAGAAAGAATACAATGACATAAATCAGTGTTTAAAAAAAGACACAAAAAAATAAAGTAATTAAATATAAAATATATAATTTAGCCTTTTAAAAATCATCAAATGATGAAAACAAATATTATATTACTCATTGTTTTTGCATTATTAAGCAATGGGTGCGGGAATAAATCAAAAGACGAAACCGACAACCGGCAAAACAAAAAAATTACTCAAAAACTCCATATTGAAGATTATGATTTTTCGGTAATGAACAATAATAGTTTTATTATTTATAATAAAGCCATTTATCAGCGCGGCGATGAAGTGTATTTTGTACTTAAAAATGTAGGCCCGTTTGCACGAGGAAAAGACAGTCTGAATCGTGCCGAAATGAAAATGGAAATTTTAAATGCCATTGGTGAAACAGTTGCCTATAAAGACAAATTATTCGGTGAACGCGGACATGCCGACTTCAACAATAATATCTTAAAACAACCTTACGCATCCTATTCAACCGACCGTAAAGATGAAATTGGCAAATATACTTTTAAAGTAACCGTTTATGACCTAATTAGCGGCGACAGCACATCGGTAAGTGATGATTTTTATATCGAGTAAAATCTTAATAATCAGACAGATGACAAAATCCAAACAAAGCATATAGATCAAAACTATATCTATATAAACAATTTTGATTTGATTGATGTTTTTTTTAAGCCTATCTTTGCGCAATATAAATAAAAAAAAATGTTAATAAATGAATAAAATAAATATTTTGCTTTATAAAAGCAATTTATCACCTTAATAAACAACCAATTACCACTCAACGCTTAATTACTCTATACTGTTTAAAAAATCAATAAGAAAACCAAAATCAATAATAATGATAAACAAAATTATTCATTTCAGCATTAAGCATAAATTGATAGTTATTCTTTTTACGCTTTCTATTGCGGCATACGGAATGTTTGCCGTTTTCAACATTCCGGTAGGTGCGGTTCCTGATATTACCAATAATCAGGTTCAAGTAATAACGGTTTCACCCAATCTTTCTACACAAGATGTCGAACAGTTTATAACTTATCCTGTTGAGTTGGAAATGTCAAATCTGCCGGGAGTTGAAGAAATACGTTCTATTTCAAAATTCGGGCTTTCGGTGGTAACTATTGTTTTTGCCGATGATATGGGTACTTATCTGCCCAGACAACTCATTGCCGAAAAAATTAAAACTGCTGCTGCCAATATACCCGAAGGTTTCGGCGAGCCCGAAATGGGACCCATCACCACAGGCTTAGGGGAGATATACCAGTATGTTTTAGATGTAAAGCACGGCTACGAAGACCGATATTCACCCATGCAATTACGAACCATTCAAGATTGGGTGGTTAAAAGACAATTATCGGGTATTCCCGGAGTTGTTGAAGTAAATACTTGGGGCGGATATTTAAAGCAATACGAAATATCTATTAATCCCGAAAAATTAAAAAGCAGAAATATTAGCTTGCTTGAAGTATATAATGCCGTAATGCGAAACAACAGTCTTGCCGGCGGAGCTTATATCGAAAAAGAAAATTTAAGCTATTTTATTCGCGGAGACGGAATGGTAAAATCATTAGAAGAAATTGGCAATATAGTAGTTAAAACCGTAAACGATAAACCGGTTTTGGTACACGATATAGCCACAGTCCGCCTCGGACACGCAAACCGCTTTGGTGCAATTACTGCCAACGGCGAAGGCGAAAAAGTGTTAGGGCAAATAATGATGCTCAAAGATGCAAACTCAAAAAAAGTAATTAATGCCGTAAAAGAGCGAGTAGCCGAAGTTCAAAAAAGCTTGCCCGAAGGCGTTTATATTAACCCTATATTGGAACGAAGCGAGTTAATCGGTAAAACATCTTTTACCATTGTTGAAAATTTACTTTTGGGCTGTATCATTGTAATATTTATTGTGATTTTGCTTTTAGGGAATATCCGCTCGGCACTGGTAATTGCTTCCATTATTCCTTTGGCTCTTTTATTTACTATTTCGCTGATGTATATTTTTGGAATTGATGCCAATCTGATGAGCTTAGGTGCTTTGGACTTCGGGATTATTATCGACGGAGCGGTAATCATTGTAGAATTTATTGCGCTGCGTATCAGTAAAGTGAGCGAAGAGTATAATAAAGCCGATAAAGAAGGAAAACAAGAGTTGAAAGATAAAATATCCTTTGAAGGAGCTTCAAAAATGATAAATTCCGCAATTTTCGGGCAAATTATTATTCTTATTGTATTAATCCCGATTTTGGTATTGAGCGGTGTTGAAGGCAAAATGTTCCGTCCTATGGCACTTTCGTTTAGTTTTGCCATTATAGGTGCAATGATTTTCGGATTAACATGGTTGCCCGTTGCTGCGGCAATGTTTTTAAAACCGGTTAAAGAAAAGAAAAACGGCATTGCTCATAAATTGATGGATTTGGCTTATGCATCCTATACACCGGTAATTGAATGGGCGTACAACAAAAAACGTTTAATTTTTTCACTGGCATTTGCATCTTTACTATTTACGGGATATTTATTTACCAAAATAGGTGGTGAGTTTGTGCCTACATTAGACGAAGGTGATTTTGTAATACAACCCGTTTTTAAAACCGGAACTTCATTAAGCAAAACCATTGAGTTAACCACAAAAATGGAACGTATTTTAAAAGAAAATTTTCCTGATGAAGTAGATCAAATTGTATCTCGAATAGGAGCTGCCGAAGTTCCTACCGACCCGATGTCGATGGAAGAAGTGGATGTAATTATCAAATTGCGTCCGAAAGGAGAGTGGAAACTTGCCGAAAGCAAAGAAGATTTGGCAAATAAATTTAAAGAAGCACTCTCGGTAATTCCGGGTATTGAATATGAATTTACGCAACCTATTGAGATGCGCTTTAATGAGCTGATTACCGGTGTTCGCTCGGATATCGCCGTAAAGATATTCGGCGAAGATTTAGATTACCTTAATAAAAAAGCCAAAGAAATTAAAAAGCTGATTGAAGATGTTCCTGGAGCTGCGGATGTTACTATGGAAAAAACAGCCGGTTTGCCCCAAATGATTGTAAAATACAAACGTGATAAAATAGCCTATTACGGATTGAACACCGAAGATTTGAACACTGAGCTGACAACAGCTTTTGGCGGGGCTATTGCCGGAAAAATCTTTGAAGGAGAAAAACGTTTTGATATTGCCGTACGATTTAATCAAAATTTTCGTCAGGATATTGATAATATTCGCCAAATGAATGTTTCTTTACCAAACGGAAAGCAAGTTCCCTTAACCGAAGTGGCGAGCATAGAATATACTACCGGACCGGCAAGAATTTCGCGCGATAATACACACCGTAGAGTAGTAGTAAGCATAAATGTACGTAATCGCGATTTAGAGTCGGTAGTTAAGGATATTGAAGCAAAAATTACAAAAAATGTGGATTTAGAATCCGGATATTATATTGCTTACGGGGGACAATTTGAAAACCTGCAAAATGCAACAAACCGTTTGATGCTTGCAGTACCGGTTTCATTATTGTTGATTTTCATATTTTTACACTTCGCTTTTGGCACCTTTAAAGAGGCAGCATTGATATTTACCGCTGTGCCTTTATCGGCAGTTGGCGGGGTAATGGCTTTGTGGATACGGGGAATGCCTTTTAGTGTATCGGCAGGTATTGGCTTTATTGCACTCTTTGGCGTTGCCGTTTTAAACGGCATTGTATTAATTGAATATCTGAATGAATTAAAACACCGAGGAATGAAAAATGTACGTGAATTAGTTATGAAAGCAACACACGAGCGTTTACGTCCTGTATTATTAACCGCATCAGCGGCAGCTTTGGGATTTTTGCCTATGGCAATCTCAACATCTGCAGGTGCCGAAGTACAGCGCCCCTTAGCTACAGTAGTGATTGGCGGATTGATTACATCTACACTTTTAACAATGATTGCATTACCTTTATTATATGCTGTTTTAATTGATGTTAAACGTTTACAGGCTTGGCCCTTAAAACTAATTCGTAAGCCTTTGCTTATTCTACTGCCTTTATTGCTTGCTTTTGGATACAATGCAAATGCACAAAGCGATACTTTAAACATGCAGAAAGCAATTAATATTGCACTGAATAACAATAATGAATTGAAAGCATATTATTTGGCAACAAAACACAGTAAAGCGTTAAACCCGACTGCTTTTGCCATTGACCAAACATCGGTTTATTATGAATACGATGCCAATAATATTGCCGAAAACGGACATCCTTTAAATGTATTCGGTATTGAGCAAAGCTTCAAGTTTCCAACGGTTTACACATCTGAAAAAAAAGTAAATAAAATAAATAATTCCATCTCGGAAACTCAATATGAGATTAAAAAAACGGCACTATCAAAACAAGTAGCTCAATCGTATATGACCATAGTTTATTTGTTAAATAAGCAATATTATTATCAAAAATTAGATAGTTTTTATACCGATTTGTTAAATGCAGTAAGCAGAAATTATGAGTTGGGCGGTGCTACGCAATTAGAAAAATTCAATGTTCAAGCCAAAAAACAGGAAATAAGTATTAAAAACCGTCAATTAGAACATGATTTGGAAATAGGCATGAACGCTTTAAAAGCACTTTTACAAACCGATTCAAGCTATACTGTTATTTACAGCCCGATGAAAGAATTATTATTACAAACCGACACAGTAGGTAACGAACAAATCCTTATGCTAGGTAAACAATACACTAAATTGGAAAACGCACGTTTATCGGCTGAAAAAAACAAATTTTTACCGGATATTAATTTAGGTTTTTTTACAGGAACAAACTCCTATCAAAATGCACAAACGTATAATGGCTTTATGCTTGGAATTGGTGTTCCTTTATTCTTCTTTGACAAAAAAGCCCGTGTGAGTGCCGGAAAAATTTCGGTGCAAATAGCAGAAGAGCAGCAATATAATTTAGACATCAAATACCGTAAACGAATTGAGGAGTTGAGCAAACAGCTTAAAAAATACGAGGAAGCCTTGAACTATTATCATAATTACGGTGAAAACCTGTATGAAAAAATGGTACTAAGTGCCGAAAAAAGTTATAAAGCCGGACAAATTGATATTTTTAAGTATTTGCAAAGTCTTGAAACAGCAACTCAAATAAAATTAGATTATCTGTATAATCTTTGGCAAAGCAATAATGTAGTTATTGAATTAAACTACTTTACTTTGTAAAAGCTCAAAATTTTTAAACTCAAAATTAATATAAAAAATAACGAAAATGAAATCAATAAAAACCCTTTCAATTTTTGCATTATCTGTAATTTTATTTACTTCCTGCGGAAAATCAGCCGATACAGAGCAGGAAACTGCAAATAACGAACATTTTATACAAATAAGCAAAGAACAATTTGCTGCCGAAAACATGGAATTGGGTAATATTCGGGAACATACTTTTAAAAAAGTATTCAAAACCAATGGAATTGTTACTGCATCGCCGCAATCAAAAGCCGATGTATATAGCTACTTACCCGGAATTATCAAAAGAATACCCGTTACACCCGGAAGTTTTGTTCGGAAAGGGCAAGTTCTTTTAAGTATTGAAAGCAAAGATTTTATTAATCTGCAAAGGCAATATTTAGAAGCAAAAGCTCAATTAAAATCGGCAGAAGCTGAATATAAACGCATGGAAGAACTATACAAAGAAAAAATATCCTCGCAAAAAGATTTTTTCGCAGCTGAAAGTGCGTATAAAATGCTTAAAGCTAAAATTCAAGCTCTTAAAGCAGAGCTAAACATTGTTAATGTAAACATTAAAAGTCTTGAAAACGGAAAAATTTCAAGCTATTTATCCATTTTATCTCCTATAAGCGGATATGTCAGCGAACTGAAATGCAATACCGGTGAATTTATTGATTCGCAAACTTTGCTAATGAAAGTAGTAGATAATCGTAATTTGCAGTTGCATTTTTTTGTGTACCAAGAAACCGTTGGGAATTTACAAATTGGTCAAAAGTTAAAAATTTACAGTCCTGATAATTCAGGCAAAACTTTTTCGGCAAGCATTAGCACTATTGGAAAATCAATTGACAAAGAAAGTAAAAGCATTAGGTGTATTGCCACTCCCGAGAACGATTTGAAAAAAATATTTGTGGATGGTATGTATTTTCAGGTAGAAGTAGTAACTGATACTTTAAACGCAAAAGCACTACCAAGCACTGCCATTATTAAATCGGGCGATGCAAATTATATTTTGGTAAAAGATAAAGAAGACAACAATACGCTCTATTTTAAAAAAGAATTTGTTAAAACGGGAATTTCCGATGAAGAGTTCACACAAATAATTAGTGATAAGAATTTTAGTAATGTATTAATTAAAGGCACCTATTACTATCAAAAGTAATGTGCCGGCTTTCAATAAAGCTTACAGTTTTTTATTCTCAATTGCTTAATATAAGTATTAAATAGAATAGTACCTTAAATCCGCAGTTATGTTTGTCGCGAAGAGCCAAAAACTTGTCCGACTATTGGCTGACAAGTTTTTGGCTTTGCAGTAGAAGATAGTTGCGGATTTAAGGTAGTATATAAATAGTAAAAAAAAATCATTCCCTTTCATAATAAAAATTTTATGTCGGCGTTTAGGTAATATTAATCCTTAAAAAAGAGTTTTATATGCAAAAATCCATTTTAATTATTTTATTATTATCAGTTTTTAATTTTGCCGGTGCGCAAGAATGGCAAACTGATTTGAAGAAAGCCAAAGAATTGGCAATCGAAAAAAACCGAAACATCATCTTGGTTTTCCAAGGTTCTGATTGGTGTGCTCCCTGTATTAAATTAGAGCAAAACATTTGGAGTAGCGAAGAGTTTAAAAATTATGCAAAAGACCATTTTGTAATGCTTTTAGCAGATTTTCCGCGAAGAAAAAAAAATCAGTTAGCTGCAGAACAGCAGAAAAAAAATAAAGAATTAGCGGAGAAATATAATCCGCAAGGATACTTCCCATATATTGTAGTTTTAGATAAAAACGGTAAAGTTTTA
Organism: Bacteroidales bacterium; assembly: GCA_026988445.1. Taxonomy (GTDB): domain Bacteria; phylum Bacteroidota; class Bacteroidia; order Bacteroidales; family NBLH01; genus NBLH01. The sequence goes on along the minus strand of JALSLF010000491.1, from coordinate 252 downwards.
GGTTCAACAGGATATAAAAAAGGCGGACCCCAAGAATACATTGACTTGTTAAGTTCTTTTTAATATATCTGATTAATAGATTTATTCAATGAAAAGTTTGAACGCTACTTTAAAATTTACTTTATTCTTATTATTCATTTTTTCGATTAATACAGTTTTTAGTCAAAATGTTTTTCATCGAAAAATGAAACTAATGGGCAGCCGATTTGATATTTATGTAGAAGATACCAGCGAAATCTCGGCAAACAGATA
>JALSLF010000490.1 GCA_026988445.1 Bacteroidales bacterium | reverse complement strand
GATTTTGTAAATTATCTTAGCCAAAATCAAAAAACCATTGTTGTATTATTTACCAATGCTTATGCTTTGGCTGAATTTAAAGAGATTAATAAAGCTAAAGCTTTAATTGTAGCTTATCAGGAAAGTGAAAATACCCTTGATTTATCGGCACAATTAATTTTTGGAGGAATTGGAGCAAACGGAACTTTGCCTGTAAGCGTAAACGAGTATTTTAAAGAGGGAGACGGTTTACAAAGCAAAGGAGGCATACGCTTCAACTACGTATTACCGGAAGAAATGGGTATGAACTCAGAATTTATTGAGCACAGAATTGATTCCATTGCCAATGCGGCTATTGCAAAAGGTGCTTTTCCCGGGGTTCAAGTATTAGCTGCAAAAGACGGGAAAGTATTTTTTCATAAAACCTACGGTTTTTATACCTACGATAGTATTCATCCCGTTAGGAAAGATAACTTATATGATTTTGCATCGGTTACAAAAATTACCGGAGCATTACCTGCTTTGATGAAATTACACGACGAAGGTAAATTTGATTTAGACACCACTTTTGCAACTTATTGGCCTGATTTTAAAAAATCAAACAAAAAAGACATGACCGTTCGTGAAGTATTGGCACATCAATCAGGCTTACAAGCATGGATACCTTACTGGAAAACCTGTAAAAAGAAAAACGGCAAATGGAAACGCCATACTTTTAAACCGGATTCATCGAAAAATTACCCCGTAAAAATCACTGATAATTTGTATTTGTGGAAAAATTATAAGAAAACCATTTATAAGCAAATTAAAAAAAGCCCAATGGGTGAAAAAAAATATAAATACAGTGGTTTGTCCTTTTATCTATATCCACAAATAATCAAAAATATAACAGGCATAGATTTTGAAAAATACGTAAAGCAAAACTTTTATCATCCACTGGGAGCCTATACATTAACATTTAACCCTTTAAGATTTTTCCCGAAAGAACAAATTATCCCTACCGAAAAGGATACTTTTTTCAGGCATATCCAAATTCACGGTACCGTGCATGATGAAGGAGCCATAATGATGGGCGGAGTATCATCAAATGCAGGACTATTTGGAAAAACCGAAGACCTTGCCAAATTGGTTCAAATGTATTTAAACATGGGAACATACGGAGGGAAAAGATACATTAGCGACAGCACTTTACGCGAATTTACCCGTGTTCAATACCCCGAAAACGGAAATCATCGAGGTTTGGGATTTGATAAACCACAATTAGCCGGAAATGAAAAATTTAATTCGTGTGCACCCGATGCCAGTCCGAAAAGTTTCGGTCATGCCGGCTATACAGGCACTTATGTATGGGCGGATCCGGCAAACGGGCTTTTGTTTGTTTTTATGTCAAACAGAGTTTACCCTACACGTAATAACCGGAAAATATATACATTAAATGTTCGTCCGGCAATGCATCAAGTGTTTTACGATGCCCTGAAAAAGGCAAAAAAATAGTTTCTTTTGATAAGTTAAAGTTAGCAAGTGGGAGTTGTAAAAGCTCCCACTTATTTTTGGAAGGTCGAGCATTGTAAAATAGAACAGAAAGAAGTTAGACACGTATAGATATAAGTCCAAAAAAAAACACCATGTTTGACATGAATTATTCTTCCGGAGAAATTGATTTTGCAATCTTTTTTATTCTCAATCTACCTTAAATCCACGGCTATTTTCGCAACGAAAAGAGCTACCTGGAGATTTAAGGTATAATAAAAAGAGGAAGAATATTACTTGAAATATATGTATTTAAAAGAAAAAAACATATATCTGAAAGCTATTCTTATTTAGAATAATTGCCGCGAATTAATTTCCAAATCTTGGATTCACGACATTGTTATATATCGAACCAAAAGTATAGCTTAATCCAACACTTCCCCAATACCTGTACTGGGTAGCCAGTTCTTTACGTCTTAATAAAATTTCTTCTTCGCTGGCACCTCCTTTAGGCAAAGAAAGCTGATCATGAATTAAAGAAAAAGAACCATATAAACGTAATTGTAAACCTTTAACAATTCTTAAACGAATGGATGATGAAATTCGTAAGTTATTTTTACTTAAATCATGTAAATATTGCGAACCTCGTACCGAAGTGGAGACCGAGCCCCATTTTTCTTTCATTTCAAAAGCAATAGTTAAACGGTGTTGCCATAAAAGCTCTTCTGTTTGATTGTAGATAGTTGTATCCGTATAATCATTATACCGGCTTCCGGCACCGTATAAAAACCGCAACTGTCTCCTACTCGATTGGGAGTAAGGGAAAAGATTGTATTCGATACCGGGATAAACAGCTCCTGAAAAATCAAAATTACTATAGGTTGAATTGCCTAAGGTCATTTCATAACCGGCAGACCAATGGTCGTTTATACTTTTTACCAATAGATGATCAAAACTAATGTCTTTATTGGTACTGATAATTTCATCTTCACCAATTACAAATTTATCTTCGTTATAATCATAATTAAAATCAAATTCTATTTTTATATCCGGAGTTACTTTATTTATATATAACGATACACCCGTATAAAGTATAGTATAACTTTCCTGTCCATTGAACCAGCCGTCCAATCCTAAATTAAATACCCAGCTATTCCATTTATCTTCAACTACTTCTTCTTCAATTTCTGATGAACCGTATTCAATTTTCAGCTTATCGGCAATAGGTGTTTTAGCAATATACCGAACCAATCCTAATTTAATTATTTTAAGATGTTCCATCCTGATTTCTTCAGAAGTTGCATCGTTCCGCGTGGATACAATAAGTGTATCTTTCATACCTGAAAAATTCTCTTGTCCGATAAAGAAAAAGGTGTATTCATTGCCTCCACTACCCGTATTTTGCGATGTTCCGAGAATATGTACCTGTGCCTCTTTAGTATCTCTAACATAATTTATAAAAGTAAGGTTTTGTTTAATAAACTGTTCATCGCAAAAGTTACAATCTAAAAACACGGAAACAGACTGTTCGCGCTCTTTAACTTGGCTGCTGTCTTGTTGTGCAAAAGTATTTAGAAAGGAAATGAGTAATAAAAAAAGTGAAAGTTTTTTTTGATAGTTCATAGGTTTTATGGTTTAAAATTAATATTATTTTTAAAACTATGAATTTAGTTGATTATTATATATCGCTAATGTGTTCTATAGCAGATTTATGAAAATCATCAATAAAGACAAGTGTTTTCATTTTTTTCATAATTGTACTATTTAAGGTACAACTGAATTACTGTATAATTATCTTATTAAAAACACATAAACAGTAATTCTATGACAAAAAATTAATATTTTTATACTTTTTCCGTTAATGATAGTTAAAAAGACAAAGCTTATGCAATACAGATATAGTTTAATTACACTTTTTATTATTATATCCTCTTTATTACAGGCTCAATCTATTACCGAAGAAGAATTTCGCGGAGTTTGGATTGTAACCGCTTTTAATATTGACTGGCCTAGTTCGCCTTATTTAACTGCCGAACAACAAAAACAAGAGTTTATTAACTTATTGGATATCCATAAAAGCTACGGTATTAATGCTGTTTTAGTTCAAATAAAACCTTCGGGTGAAGTTTTTTACCCATCGGATTATGAACCTTGGTCGCACTGGCTAACGGGAAAACAAGGGAAAGCCCCTGAACCTTATTACGACCCTGTACAATTTATGATTGAAGAATGTCATAAACGCAATATGGAATTTCATGCATGGATAAATCCTTTCAGATATGTATCTAATATTGCCCGTGTTAAACCGGTACCAAATCATATAACAAGACAAAAGCCGGAATGGTTTATTAATTATGGCGGCGAAATTGTTAAAAAATACCTTAATCCGGGTATCCCCGAAGCACGCGCTTATGTTATTAAAGTAATTATGGAAATTGTGCATAAGTATGATGTGGATGGAATTCATTTTGATGATTACTTTTATCCAATCAAGCAAAACGGTAAAGAATTCCCCGATTACAATACCTATCAATTTTACAACAAAGACAATTTATCGCTTGCCGATTGGCGACGTCAAAACATTAATCAATTTATACATGATTTAAGCGACAGTATAAATGCTGCCAAGCCGCAAATTAAGTTTGGTATTGCACCGGTAGGAATTTGGCGCAATAAATATCAAGACCCCGAAGGTTCAAATACTCGTGGCTTATCCGCATACGACCAATTATACGCTGATATTTTGCTTTGGCTACGCGAAGGTTGGATTGACTATGTGGCACCACAAATATATTGGAATATCGGTTCGGCAAATGCCGATTATCATGAGTTGGTGGATTGGTGGAGCCGGCATGTTTACGGCAAACACTTATACATTGGTCAGGCAGTTCATAGAGTAAATACAAGCCGTAGTTGGAAAAATCCTTCGGAAATTCCGGATCAAATACGTATTAACAGAATGTATCCCGAAGTAAAAGGGAGTATCTTTTACTCTTCGCGCAACATGATGACCAATGTAAACGGTTTAAATGACAGCTTACGCAGCAATCTATTTTTGGCTTATGCCGAACCGCCAAAAATGGCTTGGAAGCAGAATAAAGAAACAGATATTATTATAGCTGAAAATACGGATACAATAGTAAAATATTATAAACTACGCCATATACCGCAACCACGCGCGCCTATTAATTTATCAGCGAGCAAAATCCGTAAAGAAATATTACTAAGCTGGGAAATGGATGAAAGCCAGAAAAAATTCCTTGCAGACACCAATAGTTATTATCGTGTTTACCGGTTTAAAGGTAAATACTCAGGAAATATATCCGATGAATATTTAATTGCAGAAACGAAAAAACCGCGTATTATGCTTTATAAAAGAGGGAAACTTTTCGGTAAAAAATACACTTTTGTGGTAACTGCGGTTAATGCTCAAAACAAAGAAAGTTTTCCGAGCGAAGATATTGTTTTAAAAATGAAAATAAAAAAATAAAATTTATTTAAACCATTGCTTTCTAATTAATTAAAAATTTTCCGGTGATAATTACTCAATCAACATATACTATAATTCTAAATTAATAATTGACAAATTCCGTAAAATGTATTAACTTGAACCTAAATTGAGCGATTATGTACAAAAAGAAGTGCCAAGATATTGAGATTAAAAAGTTTAGAAAAAAAGTAAAAATACCGGTTGGTATTTGAGTCTTTTTTTGTAAATCTTTTTAATTCAATAGATTGGTGCTTATTGAAGTAGATAATCGCTCAATTTAGGTTGAAATTATTAAATTAAAAATTTAAGTTATGAGTAAACCGGAAGTTCCACAAAAATCACCTTATGTTTTAGATACAAAAGCAGGCAAATATGCATGGTGTGCCTGCGGAAGAAGCAGTAAACAACCTTTTTGTGATGGTTCGCACAAAGGTACTGAGTTTACACCAATAATTGTAGAAATACAGGAAGATAAAAAAATAGCATGGTGCGGGTGTAAGCATACTAAAAATGGTACTTTTTGCGATGGCACTCATAGCAGTTTATAAACAAGCTGCTTTGCTCAATTTATGTTTATAGCTGAAATCAAAAAAAGCACAAATTGAAAGCTGTTTTTCAATTTGTGCTCTTTTTGTAAGCTAATACTATGCACTAAGTGTGTTACTCACTTTATGCAATAACTCAGCAGCTTGTTTTAATGTATCCGAAGATTTTGCAAAGCAAAAACGTAAAACTTTTGCATCAAAAGCATCATGATAAAAAGCCGATACAGGTACTGAGGCAATTCCAAATTCTTTAATTAAACGAGCAGCAAAATCCATATCTTTTTCATCACTTATATCACTATAATCAAGCAATTGAAAATAAGTACCTTTTGATGGTGTAAACTTAAATTTTGTCCCTTCAATCAGTTTTAAAAACTCATCGCGTAAGTTTTGGTAAAAATTACCTAATTGCAAATAGGCATTTTTATCATCCATAAACTCTGCAATTGCGTACTGAATGGGTGTATTTACTGCAAATACATTAAACTGATGAATTTTTCTGATTTCTTTAGTAATGTTTTCGGGTGCTAAACAGTAGCCCATTTTCCAACCGGTTGCATGATAAGTTTTCCCGAATGAAGAGATTACAATGCTTCGTTCAACAAGTTCTTTGTATTTCACAACACTTTGATGCTCCAAACCATCAAAAATAATGTGCTCATAAACTTCATCGGCAAGAATCATAATTTTTGTACCCGAAACTAATTTACTCAATTTTTCCATTCCTTCGGGAGATAAAACAGAACCGCTTGGATTATGTGGTGTATTTATAATAATCATGCGTGTACGCGCATTAACCATTTTATTTACTTCGTCCCAATCAATTTTGTAGTCCGGTAATTTAACGGCTACATATACAGGACTACCACCATTTGCCTTAATAACAGGTGCATAACTATCGTATGCCGGCTCAAAAACAATCACCTCATCGCCTTCTTGAATAAAAGCGGTAATGCTTGTAAAAATAGCTTCGGTAGCTCCTGAGGTAATTGTAATTTCTGTTTCAGGATTGTACGCATGACCGTATAATGCCTCTGTTTTAATAGCAATTTGCTCTCTAAGTTTCATCACACCGGGCATGGGTGCATACTGATTAAAACCTGCCCGCATATTTTTTGTAACCAGCTCAATAAGTTTTTTGGGCGGATTAAAATCAGGAAAACCTTGCGATAAATTCAACGCATTGTACTTATTTGCCATTTCTGTCATCACGGCAAATATTGAAGTGCCTACATTGGGTAATTTTGATCGAATCATAGATTGATTTGAAAAATAGTTTAACTTTTCCAATAAAATTAATTAAAATTTACTTAACATTATTTAAACTTTCATTGAAAAAAGAACGGCAAAAGTAAAAAAAATATTGGATAATTTAGCATGTATTAAGCTATAGAATGGTACTAAAATAATAAATGCCTGCATAGCAGGCATCTGTTAAAAATATTTTAAAAAATTATTATGCGTTCAAAATACTGCGGCTAATTTCTTTTAAATACCGGCTTCTAATATCTTCCAATTTATTCGTATCAATATCAGCTGCATAAATTCTTACAACATCAACAATACTTCCTCTACGGTAAAATAATCCTTGTGCCGCATCAAAATTACTATCGTCCATATTGTTTTTTATTTTATAGGTGATACTTTTAAATTGCGGCCATGTTAGATATACAGGAACTTGTAGATAATGTGTTGTTTCTTCTTCAGTATCTTTATAAATTCCTTCGGTAAGTTCTTCAATGCTAAAATGCTTTTGAATTTTTATTAAACCTACGGAATCAACCTTTTTCTTTTTAGCAAATTTAATTCCCTCGCCTTTATAGCATTCTTGAAGTTCGGCAATTTTAGAAAAATCTTCACAATTTTTCACCCTGATGCAAGGATATTTTGTATTGTAAATAGTAATTTCGGCACGAGCCACATCTACATCATCTTTAAAATATTTCCGGATATTTTGCGTTACACGGGCAATATGTTCGGTAGTGTATTTTTGTTTGGTAACAAAGAATATAAACTCAGGAAGAGATGACGATTCGCCGGGCAAATCTTTTCCATGATATCCGGGAAACGGTTTGCGCGTTTCAACAACCATTGTATTTGGTATAATTTCAAGTTCCAGAGAAGCCAAATACTCTTCTTTTGTAATGTATCCTATTGTTTCAATCATATTCTACTAATTTTATCAGATAATTGCTCAATTCAGGTTAAAAATACGAAAAAAATAGATTACAGAAAAAAATATTAGCTGCTTTCGACAAAATTATTTTTTAAATCTTTAATACTTAAAGCTTTGTAAAACTCAATAATTTTTTCTGAATTAAAACGAGCATTAATCTCTGAAAGCTCAATTTCAAAAACCTGCGCAGCTTCCCTTTTGCTAATTCCATAGTTATATGCTTTATCGTAATAATCAAGGCTAATATCCACCACAGTCTCCAAATCACCTGTCTCTATAGCTTCTAATGCCTGCTGTGTTTTTAATCCTCCAAGTCGTTTTTTTATTTTCAGCACCGATATCTTAAGCTGTTCCGGTTCAAACCTGCCATATTCTTCTAATAAGAACTTAATTCGTTCCTTTTTTGGAATGTTTAATTTAATTACGGGACTATTCCGGATTTGAACATAAAGCTCCTCAGGTACACGCACATAACCAATTGCTTGACTTTCATCTTCTATCCAAACAGGTTTATTAAGCGATAAATCCTTGTATACTTCAAATAAATTATTTTCAAACTGCTCGGTCGATGTTTGTTTTTCTTGACCTAAGGCACCAAATGCAGAACCTTTATGCCGGGCAATTTTTTCTAAATCAATAATTTGTTCGCCCATTTGTTCCATTTGTTCCAGTATTTCGGTTTTCCCGCTTCCGGTCATTCCGCCAAGTACAATTAAATTAAATTTTTGAGCAAAAAAGCTTTTCACATTTCTCCGGTACGCTTTATAACCACCTTCAAGTGTTTTTACATACAAGCCCGCAGTTTGAAACAACCATGCCATACTTGCGCTGCGCATTCCTCCGCGCCAACAATGAACCAATAATTGTTTGTCTTTTGCTATTTTTTTAGCTTGGCGAACAAAATCATATAATTTAGAACCTACAAGTTTCAATCCTAATTCAACGGCTTGTTCTTTACCTTGTTTTTTATAGGCAGTACCCACTTGCGCCCGCTCATCGTTTGTAAATATAGGGATATTGTAAGCTCCGGGAATATGAGCATGCTCAAACTCGGCAGGTGTACGCACATCAATCACCGGAATTTTTGCTGATTGCTTTATAAATTCTTGTATGTTTAAGTGTTCAATCATTGATTTTTACATAATATTTTATGCTACTGCCGATTTACTGCTCAAATTTTTCATTCCCAGCATTTTTTTTACTTCCCTGTAAATACTCTCCGCATCATAGCCGCACTCGCGATACAACTCTTGCTGTGTGCCATGCTCTATAAACTTATCGGGAATACCCAAGCGTTTAATCTTAGCCGAATAATTATTATCTGCCATAAATTCTAAAACCGCACTGCCAAAACCACCTTTAATTGCACCGTCTTCCAAGGTGATAATTTTATCAAAATCAGTAAATACCTGATGAAGAAGTTCCTCATCCAAAGGTTTCACAAAACGCATATCGTAGTGTGCAAGGCTGATGTGCTCTTTTTCCAGTTTATCGTAAATTTTTCTTAGCTCGTTACCAATTGCACCAATACTTAACAAGGCAATATCATTTCCTTGTTTAATTAACTTTCCTTTTCCTACCGGGATTTCTTTAAAAGGCGTTTTCCATTCAGGCATTATGCCCCGCCCACGCGGATAGCGGATAACAAAAGTACCTTTACCGGGTAATTGAGCCGTAAACATTAAATTACGCAAGTCTTCTTCGTCCATAGGTGCAGAAACTGTTATATTTGGAACACAGCGCATATAAGCCAAATCAAAAGCCCCATGGTGCGTAGCACCATCGGCACCTACCAAACCGCCACGGTCAAGACAAAAAACTACGTTTAGTTTTTGTAAAGCAACATCGTGTATTACCTGATCGTAGGCACGTTGCATAAATGTAGAATAAATATTGCAAAAAGGTATCATACCATCGGCGGCTAAACCTGCTGAAAATGTTACCGCATGTTGTTCGGCAATTCCTACATCAAAAGCACGGTCGGGCATTTTTTCCATCATAATATTTAAAGATGAACCGGAAGGCATAGCCGGGGTAATGCCTACTATTTTATTGTTCATTTCGGCAAGTT
>JALSLF010000489.1 GCA_026988445.1 Bacteroidales bacterium | reverse complement strand
GGTTATTTTGCATATATAGCGCAGCCAGACGAAAAACAGGAAAATATTTGGCATAGCTGAACGATAAGTAGCCACCATGTGTATTTTCATTGATATTATACAAATAGCCTGCTTGTAAAGATGCGGTTTTTAGATAATTATCAGCCATTACATTTATATCAAGCAATGTAAGTAAAGGATAAATGCCCCATGAGTGGAATTTTAATCCGCTGCGGTATTTTTTTTCGGAAACGGGGTATTTTTTAAAATCATCGGTATCATAGATGTTTTTACCCGCTTCTTGTTTTACCAAAGTTTTGTAATATTTAATACCGGTATCCTGAATATTATTAACATCTTTCCAAGTTTCAGGTTTTAAATCCAATTCGGCAATATTGTATCCGTTTTCTGAATAGTCCTGAAAAATCATTTTATCCTCTTTTTCAGATACATTTGGATTAAAAGCACCAAACTTTCTTGAACTCACTTGATATTCTTCTTGGCTAAAAATATTTATTGCATAGATATTTTCAATACCCGAACGGTTTGAGTTAAAAAGTACATAATCTTTGTAAAAAACCGGTCTGCCGATATTTTCAAAACTATAATCTTTTAACATAAAAATTTCTTTATCTTTAACTTTCAGGATAGAAATAGCCGGACCGGAAGATTTAGCATGGGTAAAAACAACAAAGTTCCCATCTGCCGACCATGAAGGCGTACGAATATAGTCATTATCCCCCACTTGAAAAGATGCCAACTCTTTACCCGTACCCGAATGCAAAATTACCAAACGGCAATTTTGTTTTTCATCGTATTTTACGGCAACAATTTTTGAACCGTCGGGCGAAAGTGCCGGAGAAAGGTATTTTCCCTTTTTTGTTAAAGTCTGTTCCTTTTTGTTTTCGGTATTTAAAACAACAATATCGGTAAAAGATTGTTGTCCCCAGCGTAAATCGGGGATATAACGTGCCCAAACTGCATATTTACCTTGTACTTTAAAAATACCGGCATCGGTAGCTTTAATTTTTAACTCTTCGCCATTCGGCATGATTTTATAAAATGTACTTATTTCATCTAAACTTTTCTTTGCGATAATAATATTCCCTTGAGCATCAAATTGAGGATTATAATAATCGGTAAAAGAGCGTTTTTTGCTTGTATTCACTATTTTAGCTTCGCTAAACCGTAAATTATTTTGCTGTACTGTCCATAAAGAATCAAATTCATAAATAGCTGCATTATAAAAATTTTTAACATTCATGCCGGTATATTTTTTCAAACTTCGGCTAAATGCAAAAGGCCAAAAAGAAAATTTTGAAGTACGGCTCAAAACATTATCCCAGAGATATTTGCCGTAACGACTGCGCCCGTAGGCTGTCAAATGATAACCCAAATGATACCAATCGGGATAGAATGTCCGATAGGTGCCCAGATATGCCCTATCGTAGGAAAAATTCATATTGCTCAAAGCATAAGTTCTAATAGGCATTGCAAAAGCAGGAATACGTCCGCGCCCGCCTTTGGTTAAGGCAGTTTCCATAACTATAGCATCCCCTTCAAAGAACCAATCGGGAATAGACCATTGCATCATTAATTGCCCCATATCGCCAAATAAATAGCTCATAAATTTGGTAAATTGCGCTTTGTTTTTTGAATATTGCACAATATGCCGGTATTCATGAATAGCCAATAGCTGAGTCCAGTTTAAACTGCTTAAATCGGTAACGGTTTGTGGAGGTTTTAAATAAAATTGCATATATCGCGGTGCTAGTGCTGCATAAGCATTTGAAATCATGGCACGATTATTCAAAACCAACGAAACACGTTTTGGGTGTGTAATAAGTGAACTTGTATCGTATTTACATGCAATTTCCATAAAATTAGCAATATCTTGTGCTTCATTTTCAATTTCGGAAGGAAATATTATTTGAAAATGTGGAGTTTCAATACTTTTCCATAAGATATTGGGCGGGTTTTGTTCTTGTGCAAAAGAAAAAAGCGTATATAACAAATAGATATAGGTAAAAATGAGTTTTCTCATAATCAAATTTTTATAGATTTATATTTTCAAAGATAAAATAATTTTTATAAAAAAGAGGCAATACGGAATACAGGGCAATCGCTTTTAACTTTATCACCTTAAATTCGTAGCTATCTTCTACTACCTTAACCCGCATCATTCACCGATTCTTTACACAAAACACATCAACACACTGGTTTACAGTTTATTAAAAATGGGTTTTGCGAATTTTATTAAACCCAAATTTGGGTGTCTTGGGATTATCTTCATGCATCTGCTTCGTTGCAAAACCCTTGAAATACCAAAGTATTCCTTCGGGTTTCGACGCCTCGCATCTGCATAAAGCTAATCCCATGAATAATGCGGGTTAAATCCGCAACTATCTTCTACTGCAAAACCAAAATAATTTCCTTCAGCTGTTGGGCAAGTTTATCACGCACCTTTGGTGCTCGGCTACTTTTTTAAACAACATACCGATCCCTTTGGGATAGGCTATTATATTTTGCACCTTTGGTGCTGAAACCACTTCTTATTTTTTATAAGCGATACACCTGTTACGGGATAAACTTAGGTATTATATTTGCAATCAAAATAATAGTAAAAAGAAATAATTTTTAATTTTGTAAATAATATATTACTTTTATCAAGTAATTTTATAAAATAAAATTTAAACTGATGAATTTCAGGATACAAACAAAGTTACTGGTTTATATTTTACCAACATCCTTGTTAATTTATATAATTGCTTTCGGATATCTTAGTTATAATGACCATAAATTGGCTATAAATGAGTCTAAAGAATTGGCAGATAACTATGCGGAGAAATATGCAAATTATATAATGATGCAACTGAATGGCGACATGAACATTACGCGTACATTAGTTCAGTCGTTCCATAATTATGAATGGGTTTTTAACAATAATATCCAAGAGCAATATTTCTCTACCATAGAGAATGTTTTAGCCAATAATCCACAATTTCATAATGCAGCAATAAACTTTGAATTGGGGGCAATAGATAAAAGCTACAAAAAAGCTTACGGAAGGGTTCGCTACATATTTTATAAAGAGAAAGGTTTAATTAACCGGCGAATAGATACTTTGGAAACCGGAGGAGATAATGTTGGTGGTGCTTATTTTGATATGAAAATAAACCCCAGAGAAGATTTATCAGAACCCTATTGGTTTTCAATTAGCGGTAATAAAGAAGACGAAGAGCTTATTTCAAGTATATCTATTCCAATACTGAAAGATAAACACTATGTAGGCTTGATGCAATTTGATGTGAACTTGGAACGTTTTCAAGAATTAATCATGCAAATTAAAATGTTTCCGGGCTCTTTTGGATTTATTGTTTCAAACAAAGGAAAACTAGTGGCAATACCGGATAAACAAAAAGTAAATATAGGTATTGATTCGTTGAGTCCTGCTGATAATGCACGTTTTAAAATTATTGAAAACATACAAAAAGGAAAAACTTTTTCTTTTATGCGAAAAGATTCTGCCGGTGTTGAAGATTACGTTTCTTTTTATCCGATAAAAATAGGTAAATCACCTTCGCCCTGGGCAGTAGGTATTTCAATACCTTACAAAACCATGATTAAAAAGGCAGATGAAAATCTATTCTTTTCGGCATTGGTTGCTTTAAGTGGGTTTTTGATTCTTATACTTGTAATTTGGATTATATCCAGAAGCATTAGTAAGCCCTTAATACATACCTCAAAAGTAATTCGTGAACTGGCAAAAGGGAAAATATCACTTCAACAAAAAATGGAAATCAGCTCAAATGATGAAATTGGTGATATACGCCGGTCGGTAAATATGCTGATTGACGGATTGGACAACAATTTACGATTTGCTCTTGAAATAGGAAAAGGTAATTTAGATTTTGAGTTTAAACCTTTAAGCGATGAAGATATTTTAGGAAAAGCCTTATTGAACATGCGCCAAAGTTTGCTGCAAGCAAAAATTGAGGAAGAAAAAAGAAAAGCAGAAGACGAAAAACTAAATTGGGCAACCAAAGGAGCAGCTACATTTGCCGAATTAATGACCCAACATTCGGATAATTTGGAAGAATTTTCTTATGTAATTATCAGTAATTTGGTAAAATATCTTAATGCAACGCAAGGAGGTTTATTTATAATTAATGATGAAGATAAAAATAATCTGACCATTGATTTAACAGCAGCCTATGCTTACGACCGCCGAAAATATTTAGAGAAAAAAATAAGGTACGGAGTAGGTTTAGTAGGAAGGTGCGTTAACGAAGCTGAAACAATTTATATGACCGATTTTCCTGAGGATTATTTGAATATAACATCAGGTTTAGGAAGTGCGCAACCACGCAGTTTATTGTTGGTTCCTATTATATTTAATCAGCAAGTATTTGGAGTAATTGAAATCGCATCAATTCATGAACTGGAAGATTATCAAATAAAATTTGTAGAACGTATTGGCGAAAGTATTGCTTCAACTATTTCCAATGTAAAAATTAATCAGCAAACCGCTCGATTGCTTGAAGAATCAAAAATTAAATCGGAAGAATTGGTAGCTCAAGAAGAAGAAATGCGCCAGAATATGGAAGAAATGAAAGCTACCCAAGAAGAACTTGAACGTAAAGCTTTTGAATTTAAAAGTGTTATCGATGCCTTAGATGCAATTATTCTGACTGCCGAATTTGATATGCAAGGCAGACTTATTAATATCAATAATAATTTTTTACGATTGCTGGGTAAATCAAAAAAAGAAATGTTGGGCAAATTTCAAGGTTCATTTGCTTCGGTTCATGAAGAAAGTGTTCAGTTTAGAGATTTTTGGAAAGATTTACGCAATGGAAAAACAAAAAAAACCATCCAACATATTGAAGTGGATGGGAAAGAATTTTGGCTATCAGAAGCTTACACACCTATTTTGGACAAAAGCGGTATGCCTTATAAAGTATTAAATATTTCTGTAGATATTACCGATTCAGTAAAAAAAGATAAATAATTTGACACAAACTTTTAAACGTCTGCATAGACTTTAAAACGTTTGTGATAGAAATACAAAACGTTCAAATGTCCTTACGGACGATTTGAAGTTTTAGAAACTTTTGAACGTCTGCAAAGACTTCAAAACGTTCAAATGTCCTAAAGGACGATTTGAAGTTTGTGAAAAACTTTTGAACGTCCGGAAGGACTTCAAAACGTTTGATAGCTGAAAAAAAGAAATAAAGCAAGTGCCTTAAACAAACTTTTAATGAATAGATATTTTTTCAAACATTAAAGACAAAACGTTCAAATATCTTAAAGGACGATTTGATGTTTGTGGTTTCTGCGCGGCAAGGATTGCAGCGGTAGCCCACAGGACGCAATGCTTAGCAAAAGCAAGCCGCAAAGAGCGACCAGCGGAAGCTACTTTGCGGCTTTGCTTTTGCAGCATTGCGGACGAGGACTACAAGCGGAAAGCCTGTAGCCGCCCTAATCATAACTATTTATCATATTTACTTTCAAAGCTACTAAATGCTTTTTCAGCCTTTGACATGATAGCATCCGCCTTTTTATTGGCTGTATCGCGTAAGTTTTCCAGTTCTATTTGTTCTTTTTCTTTAAATTGCTCGTCGGGCATACTATAAAGTTCTACAATTCTTTTATGTTCATTATCCATTAATGTTTTTATTTCTTTAAAAAATTCCAAAGCCGAAGCCTTGAGCACATCATCATCTTCAAAACCCTTAATATTTTTTACGGCTTTTTCAGATTCTTCTAATTGAACATTAACTGCATTGTATGCCTTCTGTAACTCATCAGTGCTATTAAAAGTATCATAAACATCAATTAAATCATTTAATTTTTGTAAAACCAAATTCTCTTGATTGGCAATATCTTCAAGGTATTTATTAATTTCAGCCTGCGAAGGTCCTTTATTGCATGCAGTAAAAAAAATAAAACTCAACAAAACAAATGAATAATTAAATATTTTCATATCAATAAATTTTAAGTTAACAAAGCGCTTATCTATTTTTTTTCTACACAAATATACATATTATTTTAATCAAACAATTTAAGCATTTAGTCATTTAAAATCAAATTTTGAATAGAAATTTAGTATTTTTAAATGATAATCCGTTTTCTTATGCAAAACAGAAGTACCCGATTTCTCATTAAATATATTTTAATTATTTTACTGACTGCATCTTTCATGCAGTTAAAAAAACAATTATCTCCTGCAAATAGTCAAACTCATTTTAATATTGAAATACTAAATGTTGATGAAAATATTATCGATTCAATTATTTCAGAAATGAGTATCGATACACAAATTGATTTACTTTTGGGAAACAATTTGTTTTTTATTGATACCCAAAATTATAACAGCATTACTGATACTGCCTTCTTAAGAGAATATTTGAATTATCGTTTCTCAAAAATTAAACAACAAAAAAAAATCTTTTATGCCTATTATCCCGCAAAAGGCAATTTTACCAATCTAAAAGATAGTAGTTTTTTTAGTTTTCAAAAAGAAAGATACCTGAAAATCAGTGAGATTGCACAGAAAAATGCTTTACTTTGTGGTTGGATTTACCCCGAAAATATATATTTACAACTTGAAGATTTAGACGACACTTTAAAAAAGCA
Source organism: Bacteroidales bacterium (assembly GCA_026988445.1). GTDB lineage: Bacteria > Bacteroidota > Bacteroidia > Bacteroidales > NBLH01 > NBLH01. The sequence continues at coordinate 3,161 of JALSLF010000489.1, read as the reverse complement.
GTTTGCAAGGCAACGCAATTTTCTTAAAACACAAAATGCATTTCATATTTTTGAAAACAACTATATTTCGCATACACATCTTGATTTTGAAGGCTTAAAAATACTACATAATACCGGTAACAAAGGCATTAATAAGGAAGTTATCGATTTTTTGAATGCTGATTTTCAAATACTATTAACAAGAGCAGATAAAAAAGAAGAAACTAAAATACAAATTGCCCGGCTGGTAAAAAAATATCCCATATATAAAAAATTGTTTTACAAAAAATTGAAAAAAGTACTGAAATATATTTATTTCCTGCAAAATAATGCACCCAACTTAAAATTGAATAGCCAAAATAAAGATTCACAATTGATGCATTATTTGTTTTATGAAAAATCTATTTTTATTATCCAAAAAAATAAGGAACTGCCTTTGCCGCTACAAACAGGAATTGTTTATTCCATTATTAATTTAAGCGATAGCTTATCAAATGATTTTTTAAATATTTTCAACAATTATGCAAGTTATAAAATTATTAATCCAAAAATTACCGGTAAAAATCATCAAAAAAAATTAAAGCACGACAAACATATTATTCTTATTAATAATAGCACATTTAGCAATTTTACTGTTGACAGCCTAAATAAATATTTAATTCAATTTCCAAAAGAAAAAAACATCATTATTAATTTTGGCAATTTTGATAGGCTTGCACAACTATCTGACAGCTTAAATATTATACAAATGCCGGATAATACATCATTGAGCGATAGTTTGGCTCCGCAAGTTTTGTTTGGCGGAATTGACATATCCGGACAAATTCCCGGAACATTTAACAAACAAACAAAGTTTGGGAAATCGGTAAAAATACCGGCTACACGCTTGGGCTATGCAAAACCCGAAAGGGTAAAAATAGATTCAAAAAAACTAAAAAAAATAAGGCAGATTGTATATGAAGCAATAAAAAACAGTGCTTTTCCGGGCTGCCAGATTCTGATTGCTAAAAATGGGAAAGTTATTTATAATCAATCATTTGGCTACCATACTTATCAAAAGCGTAAAAGAGTAAGAAACACCGATTTATATGATTTGGCATCGCTGACAAAAATATCGGCAACTACCATAGCCACCATGAAAATGATAAACAACGATAAACTAAATATCAACGATAAATTAGGGAAGTTTTTCAAAGATGTAAAAATTGATTATACCCGGATAAAGCCCGATACATTAATAAAGATTGACACTTTTTTTATCAATAAGATACAAAATATTGAAAACTTTGTTAAAAATAAAGATACCATCCGCATAGATAGTTTACGCTTTGTAAGCGTGGATACAATCATCAGTAAACTTACCCCAAGCAACAATATTTTCCGTGTGCATTTAATTGATTTGCTGAAACATAAATCGGGCATCACTCCTACCCTGCCTATTTACAAATACGTATATTACCGCTCTATTTATTTTAAAGAACTGATTAATGCGCACAAAAGTTTTCAAAAACAATTGGCTCGTTTATTACGAATGCCTTATGTGGAAATTCCGGATACTTTGTTAAAAAAAGTGCATTTACCGGATAGTTTAGATAGTATTATCAACACAGAATTAAAAAATATTTATTATGGGTATTTTTCAAAGATAAAAACCGACAGTAGTAATATCCAAATTTGTGAAAATCTTTACTTGCGTAATAATTATTTGGATACTATTTGGAACGATACCAAGCAATTAGCCGTATCAAATAAAAAATACACGCAATATAGCGATATTAACATGATTTTATTGCAAATGGCTATTGATTCAATAAACGGAATAAATATTGACAAATACCTAAAAAAAGAAATCTATAATCCGCTTGGATTAAGAAACATTAGTTATTTTCCATTAAATCAATTTAATAAATCAAGAATCATTCCTACCGAAAATGATATGCAATGGCGGTACAGCCTTTTGCAAGGATATGTTCATGACCCTTCGGCTGCAATTCTGGGAGGTATTGCCGGAAATGCAGGATTGTTTGCCAATGCACACGATTTAGGCATATTATTCCAGATGATTTTAAACGGAGGAAGCTATGGCGGAAAACAATTTATCCGCAGGGATATTATCAAACAATTTACCAAGCGACAGGAAGATACCGAGCGCGGACTGGGCTTTGATATGCCAAACAGCCATGCAGTTGTTGGTAGTTTAGCACCCTTAAGCACTTACGGACATAGTGGATTTACAGGTACTTGTATTTGGATTGACCCGGAAAACGAACTGGTTTATATTTTTTTATCAAACAGGGTGTATCCAAGTGCTAAAAATTGGAAAATTATCAGTATGCACATTCGCGAACGCATACATGATGCAATTTATGAGGCGATGGAAAATTAGGATATTAATTAATTGGATGATTAAAATAGCTTGTCCGACTACCTGCATATCGGATAATTAAAAAGTTCAAAATAAAAATCCATGCGCTGAAAAACACATAAAACTCTGTCTATCAACATATTTAGAACTGAGGTATTGTCTCACATATTTATTGTATTTCTCTTCTTGTTAAGTCTCTTGCTGAATGATGAATTGTTAAAATATCAATTTGATTATCTTCTACTATTTTATAAATAATTCTGTAATTTCCTTCAATAAGCTCTCTAATATTTTCTCTGCTAATCTCCGGCACAATCTTACCTGAACGAGTTTGAGTCTTTAATATATTTGTCCGGGTTTTAAGTCTGACAACTTGAAGCTTTGCGTAATGCTTAGAATCTTTTGATATATAATCTGCGATTGCCTTTAAGTCGTCTTTGGCTTGAAATGTCCAATTTATTCGAACCATTTTTTAATTTCATTTTCCATTTCAATTTCAGAGATTACTTCTCCATTTTCTGATTGTTTATTCCCTGTATCAAGCTTTTCAATAAAAATTAAACTTTCAATCAACTCATCAATTGTAAATTCATCCGGAAGTTTTTCAATTTGTTCTTTTAATCTAACTTTTGTCAACATATCATTCATTTTTGATTAGTCCAAAGATACTAAAATAAAACTATATTTTTTATTATGCTTATTAAGAATATTCGAGTTTCTTTACTATATACCTGTATGTTAAAGGCTTATGCGCCAAAGATAAACTAAAAGCTCTTTCAAATTTATCACCGATATTCCAAAATCTACGATTAAATCT
>JALSLF010000488.1 GCA_026988445.1 Bacteroidales bacterium | reverse complement strand
AGATTTAATCGTAGATTTTGGAATATCGGTGATAAATTTGAAAGAGCTTTTAGTTTATCTTTGGCGCATAAGCCTTTAACATACAGGTATATAGTAAAGAAACTCGAATATTCTTAATAAGCATAATGATTTTTTCGTGGGGACAACTGGAATATACTCAAAAATTCATGAATGATTATCCTGATGCACAAATTGTTGACAATCCGGTACGTTTTACGGTGTTCTTTCATTTTCAACAACTTGTACATATGGATATAAGCGATAATATCGGAATATTCAGTGGATTTGGAATGCGAAATATCGGTTTAATTTCCGATGAACGACTTCCTGAAAACTATAATACCCTTGACCCCGGATATTTCAATGCAAAAATTATACGCAGAACTTATACCTTAGGCTTACCCATAGCCTTAAAACTCGGTTCGTTTAAAAATAATTTTTATTTTTACGGAGGTGCTGAAATTGAATGGGCTTTTCATTCAAAAGAAAAATGGTGGCCTAATCTTGACCGTAGCGGAACTAAAACAAAAACACGTGATTGGTGGCCCAAAAATATTAATACTTGGTTACCTTCTTATTTTGTAGGAATACAGTTTCCGGGCGGTACAAATATTAAGTTCAGATATTACAACCATGATTTCTTGAACCATGCCTTTGGTAATACAAATGCAACAAACCGTAATGATGTTGTTTCTGATTTAACTAAATACACAAAAAGTTCTATGGTATATGTATCATTGTCCTATCAAATCAACACAGTGAAAGCACTACACGGCGAATTTGAAGATTATTAAACAGTACAATATTGATAACAAAAGGGTTTTACTTTGGGTAAAGCCCTTTTTTATTTAATTTTGAACTTTTATTCAAGATATTATTTATGCAAAGTATATTAAAATCAATATTTTATACCGGGCTAACAAGTTTTATTCTAATTCTCTTTTATTCATGTGCACAAGTAGGTAATATTTCAGGTGGAGATAAAGATACCTTAGCGCCGGTTTTATTATACAGCGAACCTCCTATGGCAGATACCGGATTTACCGGAAAACGGATAAAAATGACTTTTAACGAATATTTTGTATTGCAAGATTTAAACCAAGAGTTTATATCATCGCCCCCCCTAAAAGAATTTCCTAAAATCAAATGGAAAAAGCATACTTTAATTGTTGATATTTTGGATACGCTTAAAAAACCGGAAACCTATACATTATATTTTGGCAATGCCATACAAGATTTAAACGAAAAAAATGTATTAGAGAACTTTAAATTTGTATTTTCAACAGGGAGCGTAGTTGATTCTTTTGCTATTTCAGGACAATTAAGAAATGCAGAAGACCTGAAAGTGCCTGAAAATACAATGGTATTTGCATACAGAGAAACAGCCGATTCGGTGCCTTTTTTGTTTCGACCCGATTATTTGAGCAAAATTGATACTTCGGGTAATTTTTCAATATCCAATATTCAAGGCGGAACGTACAAAGTATTTGCATTTCAAGATTTAAACGGCGATTTAATGCTGAACCCCACTGAGCAACGTGCTTTTCTTGACTCAATAATTATCCCGCAAAGGGAAATCATTGTAAATATAGATTCGCTTAAAGCCGGAACTATTTTGCACGATATTAACGACAGTACCTATGCCGATACCCTGCAAAGAGATACGGTAATTATTAGCGAACAGCATTTTACCTACCCAAATAATGTTTATTTGTATTTATTTCCCGAAATAAAACATAAACAAAGACTATTGGCTTATACACGTGAAAAGCGTGGAAAAGTAAACTTTACTTTTGATATTCCTTTATCCGACAAATATCAAATGCTCCCCTTAAATTTTAATTTGAATAAGGATAATTATTTATTAGAGATAAACCCTGAAAAAGACAGTATAATTTACTGGTTTAAAGATACTACCATACAAAATATTGATACATTACAATTTGAAATTACATTTGCCACCACAGATTCTCTTGATCATCCGATTTTACAAAGCGATACTGTTCTTGTAGAATTTAGAGAAAAAAAAGATACCGATGCATGGAAAAAAGATAAAAATAAAGACACAACATCCATTGAAGCTATTGAATATTTATCGGTTAATTTAGCTTTAGAACAAAACAAACTGGATTTAAAACAAAATCTAAGTTTTGAAGTGTCTGAACCGCTTTTGAAAATTGATACAGGAAAAGTAAAACTGTTTGAAATAATCGATACGAATACCGTTGATACCAAAGAACAAAAAATTCTTCGTGCAATACGCATTTCCGAAAAAGATATTTTTATACAATTTCGCCGACCGATTGTTAATAAATTACAACTTTCACTTTTAAATAATCATCAAAAAAACGCTTGGTACAAACAAATTAGCAAGACAGATAGTACTTCGTACTATTTCAGGATAAGCGATGATGAACTTATTAAAACAGACAGCTTAACTTTAATTGTTGATTTTGATAACGATTTTTTTCTTGAACAAATTCAAGAACTAAGCGATACGGTAAAATTGGCATTCCAAGCTCAAAAATTAAAAGCCAAAAGCCGTGAAAAAGATAATTTAATTGAACTTGGTTTTAGTAAACCCATGCAAAATAAAATAAGTGTTTTTGTTCTTGATTTTCCTGAAAAAACAAATGCATTACGTTTACAACAGAATTTACTAAAAGACAGTTTGCGAATATATATTCGTGATAAGGAATTGAAAATGAAAGATACCCTAAAACTATCCTTAAAAAGTTTGGATTATATTAATATCAAAGGCGACAGTATTTTTTATACCGACACGGTTACAATGGTTTATCATGAAAAGAAACAATTTTTATCATCATTTGAACGTAATAAGCCCGATATAATTAAACTGATTTTCAATAAACCGGTTGTTGGTAATGTCATAGCTGAACCTTTTGATTTTAAAGGTACTGAATGGGACAAGTTTAAATATAATGCTACAAAAGACACGCTTGAATTAAGCATAAATAATAAAAATATCATAGATAAAGACAGTCTGAAAGTTGTAATAAAATATACCGACAAAAACCGACACGGAAAAATCAGCGAGTATGCCGACAGCATTTTAATTATCAATAATGAAAAAGTTGAATTAAAGAAGAAAGAAATTAAACAAGAAATTAAGCAAGAGCAAAAGCCACAAATTGTCCACGTTTATTATCCTGTTGATTATGAACTTAATAAAGACAGCTCTTTGTTACGTATATATCATATTTCCGCTAATTGGAAAGCCGATACAAAATATAGAATCAATCTTGACTCAATGGCTTTTACCGGATTTTTAAATCATTACAATCAATTTTTAGAACAAGATTTTTCCACCCAAAAAGAAGAATATTATGCATTACTGAATGTAAATGTTAAAAATATATATCCTGATTTTTCAAGTCCGGTACTTGATACCATAGCAACAGACAGCACTGCAAGCGATACTATAATCAAGACAAAACCTGTTGTTTATTCCGAATTTTTAAAGCAAAGAGTTAACAAAACACTCGGAAACGGAGCAATAATAATTCAATTAGTAAAGATTGATAAAGAAGAAAATGAAGAAGTTTTTAAAGAATATCTTCTAAAAGAAGATAAAAGCCTGAAAATTGATTATATTTTACCCGAAACCTATCGTTTAAAAGTAATTTTTGATAGAAACAATAACGGGAAATGGGATACCGGAAATTATTTAAAACACCGGCAGCCTGAAAAAGTGCTCTATTTCCCAAAAAAGTTTGAAATGAAAGAAGGCTGGGAGATGAATTTGGACTGGGATATCGGTAAAGCACTAATCAAATCTTTAGAAAAAGGAGATTAAAAATCAATGTTGCTCGATAAAAATTAAATGTAATGCATAAACAAGTTAAAAGATTTTTACGCAGCTTTGATACTGAACATAAAGTTAAAGCACCAAAGGTGCGTAATATTATAGCCCTGTCGGCAGGACAGGGAAATAAAAAGAATAATAAAAACAAGCACCAAAGGTGCGAAATAAAATTAGTTCACTCAACAAATATTAGAACACAGCCTAAAAAAACAAAAATGTCAGTATTATTAGAATTTGCCATGTTTCCTACCGATAAAGGAACCAGCGTAAGCAAAGATGTAAGCAAAATAATTGCAATGATTCGCGACAGCGAAATACCCTATAAATTAACACCGATGGGAACAATTATCGAAACAGAAGAAATGTCGGAAGCCCTTGAAATTGTTCAAAAATCGTATGATTTATTAAAAGATAATTCGGAAAGAATTTACGCTACATTGACTTTCGACATACAAAAAGGAAAAAATAATCGTTTAGTTTCCAAAGTACAATCAATTGAAAACAAAATTGGAAAAGTGGAAAAATAAGTCCTTAATCAAGCTATTATTTATAATAATATTTGGTTTTGTAGTATATTCACCTGTAAATGCACAATGCAAACCGGTAGTTGATGCATTTAAAGCCGGCGAAGAATTATATTACGATGCCGTGTATAATTGGGGATTTATTTGGGTAAACGCCGGAAAAGTTCGGTTTAAGGTTGAAAAAGAGCTTTTTGAAGGAAAAACAGTTTATCATTTTTCAGGAACCGGAAAATCCATAGAGAAATACGATTGGATATATACCGTTCGTGATTATTATCACTCATGGGCAACCATACCTGATTTAAAACCTTTAAAGTATATCCGAAATACATCCGAAGGAAAACAAAAAACCTACAATGTTTATCGTTTTGATTATCAAAAAAATAAAATATATTCCAACACATGGAATTCGCAAAAAGCTCAAAAGTTAGATACACTAAAATTGCCCGCTTGTTTGTTTGATATTATGACTGCCGTATATTATGTGCGCACATTGGATTTATCGAAATATAAAATCAATGAAAAAATACCTATATCTATGATTATTGATAATGAAATTTATAATCTTTACGGTAGATATTTGGGTAAAGAAATGCTTGAAACACATGATAATAAACAGTTTGAAACTTTAAAATTTTCAATTTTATTGGTAGAAGGAACTATTTTTAAAGGGGGCGAAGATTTATTGGTTTGGGTAAGTGCCGATAAAAACAGAGTACCCTTACTGGTAGAAGCAAAAATATTGGTAGGTACGGTAAAAGCCGTTTTTACGGGAGCAAAAAATTTAAAGCTAAATTGAGCGATTATGTACAAAAAGAAGTGCCAAGATATTGAGATTAAAAAGTTTAGAAAAAAAGTAAGAATACCGGTTGTATTTGAGTCTTTTTTTGTAAACCTTTTTAATTCAATAAATTGGTGCTTATTGAAGTAGATAATCGCTCAATTTAGCTTTAAATATCCTTTAAATTATAAAAAAGTAGAGTAGCTATGAAGAAGATATTGATATTTATTATTTTAGGGAATATTTATTTGCCGGCTTTGGCACAGAGTTTTGTTTACAATAGTAATATTTCAAATGACAGCCTTAAATGTTTACAAAATATTTCGGTTTATCGCGAATTTAAGAAAATGAAACTAACTGAAAATGCGGTTGAAACATGGAAAAAAGTATATAATAATTGTCCCGGATATAAAAAAATTATTTATCAAGATGGTGCAAAGTTTTTAATACAAAGTATTAAAAATGAACAAAATACAAAAATAAAAAAACAACTTACCGACAGCTTAATGCATCTATATGCCAAGCGAATTAAATATTTTGGCGAAGAAGACTATATTAAAGGCAGAATGGGTTTAGACTTATATCTTTACGACAAAGAAAAAACAAAAGAAGCCTATAAATTAATGCTTTACTCAGTACAAAAACTCAAGGAAAAAAGCTCTTTAACCGTAATTAATACATTAATGGCTGCAAGTGCCGATTTATATAACAAATCAACGATAAAATTAGAAGAATTTATTGACAACTATTTGCTATCTTATAATATACTTGACAAAAACTTGCAAAAACAAACAGATGCAAAAAAAAGCAAACAGATTTTATATACCCGAAAATCAATCAAAAAAATATTTTCTAAAAGTACAGCTAATCAATGTGATAAACTTATTCAGGTATTAAATAAAAAAATAAATACTCAAGCGGATGACATCAAAGTTGTAAAAAATATAAACATTGTTTTACAAGCTGCAAATTGCATTCAATCCGATTTGTTTTATCAAACCGCTTTAAAAATAGATAAAATTAAACCGGATGCTGAAACCGCCTATTTGCTGGCAGGTATTGAGTTGGAAAAAAATAATTACAACAAAGCCGGATTCTATTTTCGTAAGGCAATTCGCTTACAAAACATAAACTATTTAAAATCAAAATATTACAACGATTTGGCAATTATGCAATATACCCGCTTAAAGCAATTTGACGAAGCACAAAAATCATTTGAATCGGCATTACTTTATACAAATAATCGAGCAAAAACATATTTTTTAATGGCAGAAATGTATGCCGCCTATCAAAAAAAATTCAGTAAAAAAGATTTGGAGTACAATGCTCTATTGTGGTTAGCTATTGATTATTATTTAAAAGCAAAAAAAGCAAACCCGAAAATAGCAGAAAAAGCTGATGAAAAAATTGCTTATTACCGAGCTTATCTACCCCAAAAAGAAGATGTGTTTTTTTATGGTTTAAAGCCGGGGCAAGCATATAAAATAGGCGGTTGGATAAATAAAAGCACTACGGTAAGGGTGAGATAAAATACTTGCTTAGGCAATATTATTCAACCGAACCGAAAATACCGTTTGATTATCATCCGATTTTTTTAAAATAATATCGCCATTCATTTGTAAAAGTATTTGCTTACAAAGGCTTAATCCTATTCCCGAATTACTCATCATTCACAATATCAAATAACAAAATTGGCAGTTCTTTATGATGAACTGCCAATTATTTGAGAAAAAAATAATGATTTTATTCTTCCATATACGGATATTTAAAATCTTGTGCAGGCATAAAAGTTTCTTTAATTGTTCGCGGGCTAACCCAACGTAATAAATTCATATTTCCACCGGCTTTATCGTTCGTACCCGAGCCTCTTGAACCGCCAAAAGGCTGTAAGCCTACCATAGCACCGGTTGGTTTATCGTTAATGTAAAAGTTTCCGGCAGCATAACGTAATACTTTACATGCTTTTACCATAGCATATTTGTCATTTGAAAAGATTGCTCCGGTTAGTGCATACGGCGATGTTTGATTACAAAGTTCCAAAGTTTTTTCATAATCCTCATCTTCATAAACATAAATAGTCATCACCGGACCAAAAATTTCTTCTTCCATGGTTACAAAATGAGGATCTTTTGTTAAAATAACCGTGGGCTGAATAAAATAGCCAACAGATTTGTCACCGATGCCTCCGGTAATTAGCTCACATTTATCCGATTTTTTAGCTATGTTGATGTAATTCATAATGTTATCAAATGCTTTTTCATCAATCACTGCATTCATAAAATTTGAAAAATCAGTAACATCACCTACTTTTATTTGAGCAATTTGTTCTTGTAAATGTTTTTTTGTTGCTCCCCATAAAGATTTTGGAATATAACTTCTTGAAGCCGCAGAACACTTTTGACCTTGATACTCAAATGCACCGCGTGTTATGGCTGTGGCAACTTCAACAGGATTAGCCGATTGATGAACAAAAATAAAATCTTTGCCACCGGTTTCACCCACAAGTTTCGGATAAGAAACATAATTACTCAAATTATCGGAAACAGAACGCCAAAGAGAATTAAATGTGGCATTAGAACCGGTAAAATGAATTCCTGCCAAATCTTTATGTTTTAAAACCTCCTTCCCAATCATAGCTCCTGAGCCGGGAACAAAATTAATTACACCATCAGGTAATCCTGCTTCTTTAAAAACCTGCATCAAATAATAACTTGATAATAAAGAAGTGGTGGCAGGTTTCCATACTGTTGTGTTTCCCATCAATACAACCGACATATTTAAGTTTGAAGCAATTGCCGTGAAATTAAAAGGAGTTACGGTAAAAACAAAACCTTCAAGAGCCCTGTATTCCATACGATTAAGTTGCTCAAACTCCGATTCGGGCTGTTCGTTGTAAATTTTAGAAGCAAAATATACATTATACCTTAAATAATCAATTACCTCACATGCCGCATCAATTTCTGCCTGATAAACACTTTTATCCTGCCCCAACATGGTAGAAGCCACAATTAAGTATCTATATTTTTTCGATAATAATTCGGCTGCTCGCAGCATAATCGACGAACGCTCAATCCACGAAATACTTTCCCATTCTTTTTTTGCTTTTAATGCAACATCAATTGCCAATTGAACTTCTTTTTCACTTGCTTGATGATAAGTTGCCAAAACATGCGAATGATTATGAGGCATTACTACCTTTCCTGTTTTTCCGGTTTTAATCTCTTTTCCACCAATGATAAGTGGAATTTCAACTTGCAAATTACTTTGTCGTTTAAGTTCGTTCTCTAATAATTCCCTTTCTTTACTATTCGGTCCATATTGCAAAATGGTCTCATTTTCAGGACGTTTAAATGAAAAAATTGCATTATTCATATTTGATTTTTTTTAATTAACATTATCGAATTGCATTTTTATGCAATTCGGATTGCAAATGTAGAATAATTTTATTGATTGGCAATATGCTTATTTTTAAAATCAGGGAAATTGCTTTTAAAAAGAATATTCGTAAAAGGTTTGAGATTTTAACTTTTACATTGTTTTAGTTTGTTTTTTAAGTCTCATTTTTTTTAGTTCAATGAAAAGAACTATAAATAATGAAAAGTGCTTAGCACCAAAGTTGCGAAATATAACAGCCTATCCCGAAGGGGTAGGTAGGTATATTGTTCCAAAAAACAGTTAAGCACCAAAGGTGCGTGATAAATTTATCCGAAAATTGACAGATGTGATTTTTATTTTCCGATAGAATATAGTTACTGATTTAAGCTTATATTATTTCGCACCTTTGGTGCTATTGCTTTTTAAAAAGAATATTCGTAATTACTTGAAAATATAATCTTTTATGTTATTTTAGCTTGTTTTTAAGCCTCAATTTTGTCTAATTTTTAATTCAATCAGAAAATTTGAACTATAAAAAGTTAAAAGCGATACCCCTTTTTTTAAAATAAGGATTAAATATTCTTTTTTATCTCGGAAAGTGTTTCTTCAAGCGCCTCACAAATTAAGGTATCGTATTTTTCATAAAATTTGTCAAAAGCAGCTACAATAGCTTGTCCCTGAGGTGTTAAAACTGTTTTTCCTCCGGTTTTCCCACCACGCCGTCGTTCAATAATCCTAAAACCCAGAATATCCTCAATTTTGTTTAAATTATCCCATGTTTTGCGGTAGGAAAGATTTAGCTTTTTCATGGCTGCATTTAAACAAGCTGTTTCGCTAATTGTTTTTAACAATTCATATTTCCCATCGCCTAAAATACCTTTATTATCCGCTGTTTCAAGCCAAATTTTATATTTTAAAGTAAATTTATCCACAATACACTATTTGTTTTGGGTGCAAGATACAAAAAAACTTAAAGCTTTATAACACCTAAACACCTCTGCTACCTACTGCTTCAAAGCCATGTAAATTCACGTCCCTTAACTGTTTTTAACTGCTTTTCACGTTGCATCGCATCATTTTTCGTTTCAAAAGTTTCGGTATAAATAAGTGTCCAAGGAAGGAATTTAACAGTCCAGCCTTTTTTTGCGTAAATATTATGTGATAAAAGTCGTTCTTCTATATCGGAAGTATAACCAATATAAATTTTATCATAATCCTTAGAATACAGTAGATATACAGTAAACATAATTCTTAAAATTAAAAAAGCCCCAAATT
>JALSLF010000487.1 GCA_026988445.1 Bacteroidales bacterium | reverse complement strand
CCTTTAAGGAATATGTTAATTTTGTATTTAGTAAAGAAGGTGAAGAAGAAATAGTGCACATGATGGATGTGGTTTCTACTAATAAAACAGACTTTTTTAGAGAACCTACCCATTTTGATTTTTTAAAGCAAACCGTTTTACCGGAATATATAGAAAAAAATATTAAGCATTTAAAAGTTTGGAGTGCAGGCTGTTCCAGCGGTCAAGAAGTTTATACTTTGGCTATTGTAATTAGCGAGTTTTTAGAGCATAATCCGGGTTTTGATTTTCATATATTAGGAACTGATATTTCAACACAAGTATTAAAAAAAGCTTATGCAGCAATATACTCCGAGCAGGATGTTGCAATGATTCCTTTAGAAACCAAGCGTAAATATATGCTTAAAAGTAAAGACCCTAAAAAAAGATTAATTCGGATTACAAAAGCACTTAGAAATAAGACCAGCTATATGCGTTTAAATTTCATGGATGAACATTATCCGGTTAATGAAAAATACGACATTATTTTTTGCAGGAATGTATTAATCTATTTTGACCGTGAAACTCAAGAAAAAGTTATTAACCGGCTTTGCAGGCATTTAAAACCCGATGGATATTTTTTCCTGGGGCATTCCGAGTCAATAACAAATATTGATGTACCTTTAAGGCAGGTAAAACCAACTGTTTTTAGAAGAAATTCTTATTAAAATTTAACAAAAGATTTAAAAACCGATAAGATGAGTGATATTAAAATTACCGATGAATTATTAATTGAGGAGCTTAAAAAGCGCTTTGAAGAAAAGAAAAATTCATTGAAAGAGCTGGAGAAGCTAACCACCGACTTAAAAGAAGTAAATAAAAAATTAGCCGAATCAGAAGCATTAAAAAGCCATTTTATCTCAAATATTACTAATGAGATAGTTAACCCATTTACTTCAATCGTTATTTTATCAAAAAATATTTTATCCGTAAAAAAAGGAGATTGGGATAAAGTCATGAAAATGGCAAAACTTATTCATACTGAGGCATTTAATCTTGATTTTCAATTAAAAAATATTTTTTCTGCCGCAGAAATTGAAGCAGGAGAATTATTTCTTGAAGTTTCAAATGTGAGTGTAGATACTCTTATTAGAGCTGTTGCAGAATCGTTTGAAACAGAAGCTCTTAAAAAGAAAATAAATTTTGAATTTGTTTTTGAAGATATTCCAGAAAATGAACTTTTATTTAAAACCGATTCGGAAAAATTACGATTAATACTATCCAATTTAATCGATAATGCCATAAAATTTAGCAAAAATGCTAAAGTTATAATACACAGAAAACTTGAAAAAGGAAATCTGATTATCTCAGTACAGGATTTTGGTATTGGAATTTCAGAAAAAAATCAGCAAATAATTTTTGACCGTTTCAAGCGACTAGATACCGGAATTAACTCGGTAAATAGAGGACATGGTTTAGGACTTTCCATAAACAAAGCTTTGCTTGACTTTTTAAACGGAACAATAAATATTGACAGTAAAAAAAATGAAGGAACTACTTTTACAATTATGGTTCCCGAAGCCCTGCATGATGCCGAGTCATTTTCGGCAGACGGCAGCGATTATATTTTTGATACCGAAGATGAAATTTTTTGAGCCTGTCAATTATGGAAAGACCTAAACATTTTTTATATCCGGGAGCGATATACGTAAGTCCTGAACCGGCTTTAGTTACTACTATTTTGGGTTCGTGTGTAGCAATTTGTTTATACGATCCGGTTTTGCAAATCGGCGGAATGAATCATTATATGTTGCCATTATGGAACGGGCAAGGATTAGCTTCGCCCCGTTACGGTAATATCGCCATTGAAAAACTCATTGCTAATATAGAGGCAATGGGTAGTAGGCGCGAAAATATGAAAGCAAAAATATTTGGTGGAGCTGAAATTATTGCTTCAAATATTAATCAATTCATGATAGGCGAGCGTAATATATTGATTGCCAAAGAAATACTTAAAGAAGAAAAAATTCCGATTATTAGTTCAAGTACAGGAGGTAAATTGGGACGAAAACTTATTTTCAATACAGAAACCGGCGAAGTAAGACAAAAATATGTGGGCTCAAGCAATCCCTGAAAATTTGTCTTGTAATTTTAAAAATAAAATAATATCTTAGGATACATTTTTCAGAAAGAAATTATTGAAATGAAAACAAAAATCAGGGTACTAATTGTTGACGATTCTGCCATTGTGAGGAGTGCATTAACCGAAATTTTTAAAATGGACCCCGAAATTGAAGTAATGGGTACTGCCGCCGATCCTTATATTGCCGCAAAAAAAATTCAAATCGAAGTCCCTGATGTAATTACCTTAGATATAGAAATGCCCCGTATGGATGGTTTAACCTTTCTACGCAAAATAATGTCGCAACATCCTATACCGGTAGTGGTTATATCCAGTTTAACCGTAAAGGGAACACAAACCGCACTTAAAGCTCTTGAATACGGAGCAGTTGATATTATGACCAAACCTCAAATGCACACCAAAGAATTTATTGAGGAATCCAGAATAAAAATTTGTGATATTATTAAAGCAGCAGCAGTTTCCAAATTACGAAGAAAAGCATTTCAAAAAAAACACAGCCTTGAAGTAAAGCCCAAACTATCTGCCGATGCAGTAATTCCTAAAGTTAAAACTTCGTATAGCCTGCCTAAAACCACCGAAATTGTAATTTCTGTGGGAGCCTCAACCGGTGGAACTGAGGCTTTACGGGTTTTTCTTGAAGCAATGCCGGCTGATGCCCCCGGTATTGTAATTGTTCAGCATATGCCGGAACATTTTACACGTTCTTTTGCTGACCGTTTAAACGATTTATGTAAAATTTCAGTAAAAGAAGCCGAAGATGGTGATGCAGTGCTGCAAGGAAGAGCTCTTATTGCTCCCGGCAATAAACATACTTTACTCAGACGAAGCGGAGCAAGGTATTATGTTGAAGTAAAAAGCGGACCATTAGTAAACAGGCACCGTCCTTCTGTGGATGTTTTGTTCCGTTCTACCGCGCTCTATGCCGGCAAAAATGCCATTGGTATTATCATGACCGGAATGGGCGATGATGGCGCTAAAGGAATGTTAGAGATGAAAGAGGCAGGTGCTAAAACAATTGCTCAAGATGAAACTTCTTGCGTGGTATATGGAATGCCAAAAGAAGCGGTTAAGCTCAATGCGGTAGAATATATATTACCTCTTGATAAAATTGCAGCACAAGCTCTTTTATTAAAAACTAAATTTTAAACCTCTATTTTAAATATGCTCAATATAAAACAATCTGAAATTTTACCAAAAACAAAAATGAGTCCGGTATATCGTTTTTTTGCATGGTGCTCCGGAGCGCGTTTATATCTTTTAAAACATTGCCCAACCGATTACAATAAATATTTTGGTATCGGAATAATTGTATTTCTTACCGGAATAATGGCATCCATTACCGGTTTTTTTGCGCTATTTACTATTTTTAACTCAATAATTATTGCCGGTATTTTTGGAATATTTTGGGGCATTTTAATATTTTTTCTCGATTGGTTTATTGTATCCAGCCTAAAAAAAGAAGAAAAATTTTATAAAGAACTACTATTTTCACTCCCGAGGATAATACTTGCCGTTCTGCTGGCGGTAATTATTGCAACACCATTAGAACTAAAACTTTTTGAAAAAGAAATTAATGCCGAGCTTGTTCAGCTCAAATCTCAAAACCTTCTGGAATATAAAACTACGATTGATAAAGAATTTGATGAAATTCAGTCTTTGAAAAAAGAAAATGAACGTTTAAATAATGAGATTATCGAAAAAGAAAAACTACGTAATCAACTTTTTGATAAAGTAATTAAAGAAGCCGAAGGGCAAAGCCCAACGGGAATTGTTGGCAAAGGACCTGTATATCGTGAAAAAAAAGCAGAACTGGACAGGCTTAGCAAACAATTAGACAGAATTTCTAAAACAAACAACATACAAATCGAAGAAAACAGAAACAGAATAAAACAACTTGAAAATCAGAAAGATAATCAAAATAAAATTAACAAGGCAGAAATACAGAAATCAGACGGGCTGTTAGCTCGTTTAGAAGCAATGGCAGAACTTCGTAAAAAAAACAGTACACTAAATACAGCGGCTTGGCTTATTTTTATTTTGTTTGTTTTAATTGAAGCAGCTCCTATTTTGGTTAAATTATTATCACAACGCGGACCCTATGATGAGCTATTGGAAAAAGAAGAATACGAAAAGCAAATTGAATACAAAAAACAAAAAATTAAAGCAAGAGTTTTAGCCAACAATTATATTGAGCTGCTGAAACAAAAAGATGAATTACAAATTGAAGCAGAAAAAAGAAACAACGAGAAGTTAATTCAAGAAATAGAACAAGCCAAAAACGATATTAATAAAAAGCTAATTGAAAAATGGAAAATTCATGAGCTGAAACAAGTAAAAGAGCTGAAAATTGAAAATGAAACCGTTGATAGTTCAAAAAACAAACAAAACGTTCATACTGAAAATATTGAAGAGGCTAAAAAAATTATTACAAATAAAGTAAAAAAAGAGGAAGATGAATAAAAAAGTTTTGATAGTGGACGATATTTTTTCAAACAGATTATTATTAGGTTCAACACTGGAAAGTATAGGTGTTGAGTATGAGACTGTTGAAAACGGACAATTAGCAATTGAATTTATCCAAAAGGGCGGATTTAGCTTGGTTTTGTTAGATATAGAAATGCCGGTAATGAATGGTATTGAAACAGCGCAATATATCAGAGAAGAAATGTCTGCCGAGTTTTGTGATATTCCAATTATTGCGTTAACAGCGCATAATCCTGATGATTATAAAAACCGGATGCAGGAAGCCGGATTTAATGAAATATTATCAAAACCTTATTCCGTTGAAAAAATTGAAGGAATCATTAATAAATATTCAAAGAATATTTAAGTTTAGTATAAAATATAATTTAAACTAGCTACCTTTCTAAAATATACTTATTTAGCACTAATTTAGTAAATTATTTAATAAAAAATTACAAGTAAAGTTGGCATTTTCATTTTTTTTTATAAATTTTGCTAATTTGTACAGTATTTGTTAAATCAATCAATATAGAATAATAATAAACGGCATAATCTCCGGAATTTAAAGATTTTGACATGAATCCGACAAAAGACAACGATATTATCATAAAATTTACGATTAACGGTATTGCTTTGGGTGCTCTTACCCGGCTTTTGTTTATTATTAACAGTCTTACGGTAAACAATTATGAATTTTCACTATATGGATTATTCAAATTTTATAGAGAAAATCCTGAAAACTGGCTTTTTGATTTTATAATGCTGGCAAGTGGTGCTTTAATCGGTTATTTTCTGGGAAGGGTTTATATCGATAAAAAAAATGAACTTGAAAATAATTTGCTTGTTGAAAAAGAACGGACAAAGAAAGTTTATTTATTTACAGAGCATCTAAGAAAAGGAGAATATGCCGGTGAAGATATTTTAGATTCAAAAGATGAATTATCAAAATCATTAATTAATCTTCGTGATGAACTAAAATTAAAAGAAGAAGAAGAAAATAAACGAAAAAAAGAAGAAGCAAACAGGCACTGGATTACAGAAGGACTTGCATTGTTTGGTGCCATACTGCGTGAAACCAGTAATGATTTGAATCAACTCTCTTATAGAGTAGTTAGTGAAATGGCTAAATATTTAAATGCACAAGTGGTAGGTATTTTTATTATTAATGATGAAGATGAAAAAAATAAATACATAGAACAAACCGGTGCTTTTGCCTATGGGCGAGAAAAATTTACGGATAAAAAAATTGAATTTGGCGAAGGTTTAGTAGGTGCATGCGTTTTGGAGAAAAAAACAATTTTTCTTACCGAAGTTACCGATAAATACATTGAAATTACTTCCGGTTTTGGTAAATCAAATCCTAAAAGTGTACTCATTGTTCCTTTAATTGCCAACGAAACAGAAGTTTTTGGTGCGCTGGAAATTGCTTCAATTAGAGTTTTTGAAGATTTTGAACGTGAATTTGTGGAACGAACAGCAGAAAGTATTGCCTCAACAATTTCCAGTTTGAAAATCAATATGCGTACCGCCAAACTCCTGAAAGAATCACAAGAAGCTCGTGAACAAATGGAACGTCAAGAGCGCGAGATGACCAAGAGTATGGAGCAATTAAAACATACTCAAACTCTTGCAGCCAAACAAAGTGAGCAGTTTATCAGTTTTACCAACTCTGTAAATCACACTATGATTCGAGCAGAATATAGTATTGATGGCACCTTGCTATACGCTAATACGAAGTTTTTAGATAAATTTGGCTACAAATCAAACAAAGAAGTAGAAGGCAAACCCATTTTTATGTTTATCCATGAAAAAGACCGTGAGTGGTTTGAAGATTTATGGAAACGTTTACAAAGTGGCGGACACCACTACGAAGGAGATATGAAACACGTATCAAAGCAAGGAACTGATGTTTGGACTATGGCAACTTATGTGAGTGTACGCGACAAAGACGGTAATCCCGAAAAAATACTGTTCCTTGGAATTGATACCACTGAAGCTAAAAAGCAAAGTCTTGATTATGAAGGTCAAATAAACGCTTTAAACCGTTCTGCCATAAAAGCAGAATATAGTCCGGGAGGAAAAGTGCTTGATTTTAATAAAAAGTTTCAGCAGGCAATGAAATACTCCAAACAGGAATTAGCCGACCATACTATTTTTGATTTTATTGACCCTGCCGAAGTAAATGAATTTAACATTATTTGGAAAAACATAATTGCCGGTGTTCCTTTTGAAGGACGTTTAAAAATGTTATCTAAGGAAGGAGACGAAAAATGGTTTCACGGAACATTTTCAACCGTATTGGATATGTATGGTGAAATTGCAAAAATTATTTACATTGGTTATGAAATAACCAGTCAAATTAAAATTGAACAAAAAAATAAAGAACAAACGAAAATACTTAAGCTGCAAGAAGAAAAACTGCAACTTTCGCAAGTTGAATTAACCAAAAAACTCCGCGAGGCACGTGAAGAAATGCGCATGCAATTCCGTGAAATTGAGACGGTTAAATTACTGAACGAAAAGACTCTTGAAGGAATGCTTGATGCAGTGGTAACCATTAATCAAGACAATATTATTAAGTTTTTTAACAAAGCTGCCGAAGATTTATGGTCAATCAACCGCAAACAGGTAATTAATCGTCATGTTAGCGAATTATTACCTGAACGTCATGCCGAATTGGGCGATAATTATCTTGGTAATTTCTTTAAATATGGCGATGATACCATGTTAAATACACGTACCGAAGTGTTTATTGTGGATAAATTTGGTGATAAAATTGGAGTTTTACTAACACTCTCCGAAGCGCAAATTGGTAAACGCTATAGTCTTACTGCATTTATTCAAAAAATTGAAGTAGAATTGTTCTAATAAACCACTCCTATTTTAATGACTAAACGAGTTTAAGAAGCATTTTTCATATTTTTGATTCATAAAATAAAAGTGTGGCTTATTGGCAAACAGTAAATCACAATAAATTTAGTTTATGATTAATTTACAAGCCACAGCTTTACGAACAAGTAGTTAAATTATTAGGTATAACAATATTAAAACTTCACTAAAAGCTCTTCCAACTGTTTTTTAAACTCCGGCAATTTTTCGGTAATGGCTTTCCAAACCTCATCGGCATCAAATCCTAAAAATTCACTAACAATATGCGGTCTATTCTCTCTAATCTTATTCCAAGGTACCGAATTGTAGTTTTCTTTTATTTCAGGTGCAATTTTTTGGTCTAACTCAGCCACAAGTACTAAATTCATTTTTACCGCATCCCAAATTAACGGATTGGCAAGTAATTCTTTTGCATTATTAATATCTTCGGTAAACTTTTGTATTTTATCTAAAGCATTGTATAATGCACGGATTTTTTGTAATTCTTGTTCTTCCATTATTCCTTATTTGAGATAATATTTAAACTTAATTCTTTTAATTGCACCTGATCAATTGGTGCCGGAGCATCCATCATAATATCTCTTCCCGAATTATTTTTCGGAAAAGCAATTACATCACGAATAGAATCGGAACCGTTTAATAATGCTACCCAACGGTCTAAACCAAAAGCGGCACCACCATGTGGCGGAGCTCCATATTTAAAGGCTTCCATTAAGAAACCAAATTGAGCTTCGGCTTCATCGGAGGTAAACCCAAGTAAATCAAACATTTTGTGTTGCAATTCATTATCAAAAATACGAATGGAACCTCCGCCTATTTCCACACCATTTACTACAAAGTCATAAGCATTAGCTCTAACTTTTCCCGGCTCTGCTTCCAGCAGGTGTAAATCTTCTTCTTTGGGCGAAGTAAACGGATGGTGCATTGCATGATAACGCCCACTCTCTTCGTCCCATTCCAATAAAGGAAAATCAACTACCCACAAAGCTACAAATTTATTTTTATCGCGTAAACCCAAACGTTCACCCATTTCTAAACGCAACTCATTTAATGCATTTAAGCTATTCGCCTTATCGCCCGATATTACCAAAATCAAATCGCCGGGCTTTGCTCCGAAAACCGCTGCCCACTGTTTTAAATCATCTTGTGTATAAAATTTATCTACCGATGATTTAAAACTGCCGTCTTCATTATATTTTACATATACCAAACCTTTGGCACCAATCTGCGGTTTCTTAACAAAATCAATCAATTTATCCAATTGTTTACGCGAATAGTTTGCACAGCCTTCGGCACAAATACCGCCAATATATTCGGCATCGTCAAAAACTTTAAATCCTTTGCCTTGTGCCACTTGGTTTAATTGATGAATTTTCATACCAAAACGCAAATCCGGTTTATCACTGCCATAGCTGTTCATAGCTTCCTCATAACTCATTACCGGAAAATCGCCGGTAAATTCAATACCCTTTACGGTTTTGAAAATATATTTTGCCATACCCGAAAACATCTTTATTACCTCATCTTGTGTAACAAAAGACATTTCGCAATCAATTTGGGTAAATTCAGGCTGACGGTCGGCACGAAAATCTTCATCGCGAAAGCATTTTACAATTTGATAATATCGATCCAAACCACCCACCATAAATAATTGCTTAAAAACCTGCGGCGATTGCGGTAAAGCATAAAACTCACCCGGACTTAAACGCGAAGGCACTACAAAATCACGAGCACCCTCAGGTGTTGACTTAATTAAATATGGAGTTTCGGCTTCTATAAAATCATGATCGTCTAAATAATTACGTACAGCTTTTGCCACTTTATGGCGCAAAATTAAAGCCTCTTTTACCGGATTTCTGCGAATATCCAAATAACGGTAGGTCATACGCAATTCCTCTCCGCCATCGCTTTCATCTTCAATAGTAAAAGGCGGCACCTCTGATGCTTTTATTATTGATAACTCATCAACAATAATTTCAATATCACCGGTAGGCAAATCAGGATTCTTACTTGCACGCTCAACAACTTTTCCTTCTATTCTAATCACAAACTCACGTCCTAATTTATTCGCCTGTTCAGCTAATTCGGCATTAGTTTCTTGATTAAAAACCAATTGAGTGATGCCGTAACGGTCGCGTAAATCAATAAAGCTCATTCCGCCCAATTTACGTACGCGTTGTACCCAACCGCTTAAAGTTACTTTTTCGTTTATATTTTCAATTCTTAAAGCTCCGCAATGATGTGTTCTGTACATAATTAAATCTTATCATAAGTTTACGGCTGCGAAAGTATAAAAATATTATCAAAATGATAAATCGTTCTTTTATTGATTGAATTTATTACTTTTACAGTCAAAACCCGATAATTATGTTTTTTACAGATGAATATTTTATGAAAGAGGCTTTAAAAGAAGCCAGAAAAGCCTTTGATGCCGATGAAATTCC
>JALSLF010000486.1 GCA_026988445.1 Bacteroidales bacterium | reverse complement strand
TAACAGCGTATATCACTTCCATGCAAAAACCTGTCAGTGTGCGTCAGCACCTGACAGTGTTTTTTTCTGAAAATGTTTTTTCCCTGGAAACCTTTATTTGCTCTTTTTAAAAATAAAAAAGCTTTTAAACAAAAAGACCTTGACAGGCGCTTCGCAGGCGGTCAAGTCAAGGAGTTTTACAAGCTGTCAAGTCAAGTCGGACTGCAACTAATATTTACAAAGCCCGTAAACAATAATTTATTTACACACAGTCAATTAACGAAGTTGAAGTCTGGCTTTTACCGCAATTTGCCCGGTTCTGTTTAAAAGCAATGCAAAAGTTAATTTTTTTGCATAAACATAAATTATTCCTATTTTTAATCCGATAATAAGGGATTGGTGTTACATCAATCTTAACGTTGTGCTTCATGCAAAAAAGAAACCGTAAACAATGAAAATTTTGTTAGCAAATAGAAAAATAGAAAGAAATACTACAGCACAAATAGCACATTTGCAATTCGCACGAGCCATCACTCAAATCCAAAATTGCAAAAGAACTATTTTCATCTTACACTATTCTATAATAAATATTTTATGATTGATGAAATAGAAATATTAAAAATTTTACACGATTCTCCAAGTGTTGAAATATTGAGACTTAAACAGCGAGATATTATTTTAGAGTTTTTTATCAGAATTTTTAAAACTGATAAAAGTAGCCTATCATATGAAAGTTTACTCTTGTCATTATCTGATTTTTTGGAATTCAAAAAGGTTGATACTGATGAAGACAATGAAATCAATATTTTTGATACTTACGAAGAAAAAGCAAAGAAATATATAAAAAAATGGACGAATAAAGGATTTCTAACAAATTACAGGAATGAAAATGGTGATGTGATTTATGAATTATCATCTCATACCAATAAGACAATTGACTGGCTTACAAGTTTGAAAAAGAAAGAATTTGTAGGTACAGAATCTAAATTTAAAATGTTATTTAACCAATTAAAAGAAATAGTTGAATATTCAAATGAAGATGTTCAAAAACGTATAGAAATTTTAAAACAAAAAGAGCTGGAAATTAAACATCAAATTGAGCGTTTGGAAATGGGTGAAGATGTAAAAGTTTTTGAAGAATTTGAAATAACACCCAGATTTAACCAATTATTACAGATGGCAAAGGAATTACTTTCAGATTTTAAAGAAGTTGAAGATAACTTTAAAAACATTACGAAAGAAATATATCAAAAGCATTCAAATTTAGAAATAGCCAAAAGTGAAATTTTGTCTTTTACATTTGACGCTTTGGACGAACTTAAAGAAAGTCATCAAGGGAAAAGTTTTTATTCTTTTTGGCATTTTTTAATGAGTGAGCAGCAAAATTTATGGAATGAACTTGTTTCTGAACTTTATAAAATATTAAAAGAGAAGGATATTCCAATAAATGATGATTTTTTGTTAAGAATGACAAATTATTTGTTTATTTCCGGAAAAAAAGTTACCAAAGCCAATGATAAGATGGCTGAAAAATTAAGCCGAATAATTAGGGAAAATGCCGTTTCAAAAAGAGAAATTGCCACAAAATTAATTAACGAAATAAAATCTAATTTAATTGAGATTAGCAAAACAAGGAATGTTCCCAATATATCATTAAACATTGATACCGGTATTCTCATAAATATTCCTTTTGACCGCACATTAACTTATGAACAAAAAGAAGAAATTATTTATAAAGATAAACCACTTATTTCAGAAAGCAATATTGTAGAATCTGAACATCTGCAACAAATATTCTCTAAAAAGAACATCGATGAGAAAACAATTATCGACAGAATTAATAAAACTCTAAACAAAAAGAATCAAGCAACACTTTTAGACATTATTAATGATAACGGCGGTGTTAATGAAGGACTTGCAGAAGTTTTTACATACATCAGAGTACTAAATAAGTTTACACATGATTACAATACTGAAAGATTTCAAGAAATAATTTTTAGTAAGGAAGATAATAAATTGATTAGAATACCGGAGATAATAATAGTAAAATGAGTAGTTTACAAGAAAATATAAAACCATATTCAAGGGCAATTGTTAAGTTGCTAAAAGGAACTATTGAAAGCAAAGATACTGTTTGGAATGATATTTTAATGTACCAAATAGAAATTCAGAACTATATCAGTCAAATTGGATTAGTGTTAGTTGTTAAAGAAAATGATGGATATGCTTTTGTTAAACAGTTTGAAATAGATAATGAAGGAAATACAATTGGTATTGCTTCAAAACGACAAATAGGATTTGAGACATCTGTAATTCTTATAATATTAAGGCAATTAATTGAAGAGTTTGAAAATAATCCAATAGAAGCCATTTCAGAAAAATATATTACTCACGAAGAATTAATTAATGAGATAGAATTATTTCTAAGTGAAAAATACAATAAAGTGCAATTTTTTAAAGATATTGATAAATATATTAAAAAAGTAGTTGAATTAGGTTACTTAAAAGAGATTAAAACAGATTCAACAGAACAGAGGTATAAGATTCATAAAATTATTACCGAAAAGATTACACTTGACATCTTAAATGAATTTAACGAAAAATTACAAAAATATGTTGAGTCTATTTAGTACAAGTTCTGATGCAGCAGGATATAGACTTCAATATATGGAAGTTTATAATTGGGGGACTTTTGATAAGCAAGTTTTTAGAATAAATCCGCAAGGTAATAACTCCCTTCTAACGGGAGGAAACGGTTCTGGCAAAACAACATATATAGATGCTTTATTAACACTTTTAGTCCCATTAAAAAATCAGCGGTTTTACAATCAATCATCAGGAGTTGAAAAAAAAGGAGACAGGGATGAGATAAGTTATGTATTAGGACATTATGGGAATATTCACAAAGAAGGTGAATTAAGTGCTACTACTCAAAAATTAAGGGATAAAAATACTTACTCTGTATTGTTGGCAAATTTTAGTAATACCGATTTAAAAACTGTTACAATATTTCAGCTTAGGTGGTTTTCCAATGGTGTACTAAAAACGAGCTTTGGGCTTGCTTATAAAAAATTATCAATATCAAACGATTTTAGCAATTTTGATGCAAAAGGTAATTGGAAAAAAAAGCTGTCAAAAACATACAATACAAACAAATCTAAAAAATTCATTGAATTCTTTGATGGTCCAACTAAATATGCAGAGCGTATTGTTCAAGTTTTTGGTATGCGTTCTACAAAAGCACTCAGTCTATTCAATCAAATTGTAGGAATTAAGGTTTTGGGCGATTTAGATGAATTTATCAGAGAAAATATGCTTGAATGGAGAGATGCCGAAAACGAATATATTCAACTTAAAGAAAGTTTTTTAACTTTAATGGATGCAAAAAACAACATTGATAAAGCAAAAGAGCAAATTGCACAGCTAAAAGAAATCGACTTTCTGGCAAAACAACTCGTTGATATTAGCAATTCTCTTTCTGAACTTAATCAAGATAAAGAAATTGCTGTTTATTGGTTTGCATTAAAAGGTAAAGAGTTAGCAAATGAAGAAATAGAACGGTTAAGTGTAATTTTAAATAATTTACAAAAAGACATAGATGAAGTTAAGGATAAAAAGAAAGAGCTTGAAGATAAAAAGATTGAATTATCTGTTCAGATAGAACAAGATGAAGTAGGGCGACAAATAAAAGATTTAAAAAAAGAAATTAATCGTTTGGAAAAACAAAGAGATTTAAGAAAAAATAAATTAGAAGATTATAATTTTTTGGTTCAAAAATTAGAACTAATAAGTAATCCAAGCAAAGAGATATTTAATGAAAACAGAAGTAAAGCAAAAAGCGAAAAAGACAATTTAACCGAGAAAATAAAACAAAAAAACGAATATTTAAGATTATCCAAAAATAAAAAAGACAAAATATCAGAAGAAATAAAATCTGAAATAGATAATATAAAATCATTACAAAAAAATAAAAATAATATTTCAGGTAGAGTTTCTGAAATAAGGAATGAATTATTAAATCATACCGGAGCCTCGAAAGAAGAAATTCCATTTGTTGGGGAGCTTATGAAAATTAATGAAAATGAAAAGCAGTGGGAGCCGGCAATAGAAAAGGTACTTCATAATTTTGCTTTACGCCTGATTGTTCCTGAAAAATATTATCAACAAGTAAATGAGTATGTAAACAAAACAAACCTGGGAGGACGAATTATCTATCATCTTTATAAGCCATATACGTCTTTAAAATCTATGTTGGATAATAATCGAGCAAATAATGAATTAATAAATAAACTTCAATTCAGGAAAAATAATCAATATATAGAATGGATAGAAGATGAAATAATAAAACGCTATAACTATAATTGTGTAAACAATATAGATGAGTTTAATAAATATGAAAAAGCTTTGACAAAAGAGGGCTTGATAAAATTTGGAAAAGGGAAGCACGAAAAAGATGACAGAAGAAAAATAAAAAGCACTGAAAATTATGTGCTCGGTTGGGATAATAAAGAAAAAATTAATTTCTTAAAAAAGAAAGTAAAACAATTACAGAATGATGAAATAGAAGCTGTACGAAAAGTCAAAGAAATTGAAAAAGAGATTAAAAAATATGATAATTTAAAAGAAGATTATTCTAAGTTATTTACAATTTATACAGATTATAATGATATTGACTGGGCTTTTTATGCTAATACAATACATGAAAAAGAAAAATTAAAAGATGAACTTGAAAAAACTAATGACAAACAAAAAGAACTGCAAAAACAACTTGAAATTGTTGAGAGTAAATTAGAATCTATTGAAGATGAAGTAAAAACTAAGGAACAAAATGAATTTAATTTAAACAGAGACATAGAAGATGTAAAAATAAAAATAACTAATAGTGAAAAAGTTTTAAACTCCATAAGTTTTGACAAAAATTTCGACATTAAATCATTTGAAAACAAATATCAAGAATTAACAAAAATAACTTACACAACATTTAGTAACACACAACAAACATTTCAAAAAGAAAACAGAGAAAAAATCGAAAGTTATCAGAAAAACAAAAATGATTTACAAATAGAAGTAAATAAAAAAATTAATGCTTTTAAAAACCCTTCCGAAGAAATTACCAAAAAATTTAAGTCTTGGCGTTCTGATGTCAATAGACTCCCTGATAACTTGGAGTTTATTGGAGAATATCAAAAAAAATATCAAGAATTGTTAGAAGAAGATTTACCTCGATTCGAAAAGAGATTTAATAAATATCTTGAAGATACTATAATAGATAGAGTTGGAGGCTTTAATATGTTTTTTAAAACTTGGTCTGATGATATTGTTTCAAATATTAAATCACTTAATAATTCCTTAAAGCAAATTGATTTTAAAACATCTCCAACTACATATATCAAACTGGATTATAATTTAAAGCCTAATGAGAATGTAAAGGAATTCAGAAAGTTATTACATAATGCTATTTCAGGTGTTGTAGATTTGAACAAAACAATTGATGGCAAACGCCTTCATTTTGAAAACAAAATACTGCCATTAATCAAAAAACTTGAAGATGAAAAATGGAGAGAAAAAGTGCTTGATGTAAGAACTTGGTATGAATATAAAGCCGAAGAATATTATCGTGAAAATGACCGAAAGTTTAAAACATATTCAGGAATGGGGCATTTATCCGGTGGAGAAAAAGCACAACTAACATTTACTATTCTCGGTTCTGCAATAGCATACCAATTTGGTTTAACAAAAGATGGATTACAAAGCAATTCATTTCGTTTTATCGCTATTGACGAGGCATTTAAAGCACAAGATGAAGATAAAGCAAGATATTTGTTAACACTTTGCAAGCAATTACATCTTCAATTATTGGTAGTGACACCCGCAGACAATATACATATTGTAGAAAATAATATTTCATTTGTTCATTATGTTGAAAGAAAGAATGAAACAACATCTTGGCTTTATGATATGAGTATAGAACAGTTTAACGAAGAACGTAGTAAATATTTAGCTAACTAATTATGATAAGTCCGACAGAGATAAAACAAAAAGCAGAAAGAAAATTTGTTGATTACCTTCGAGCAATCATATCAGGAGATAATATTTTTCCTTTGGTTATTAGAAGTAACAAAACTATTGGAAATTCACTTGCAGAATATAAAAAGAATATAGATAATTTAATTTCATCTTCTAAACTAAAAAAAAATTATGGCTACAATATTGATTTTGAAGATAGAAAAACAAAATCATTGGGTACTCAAAGTTTTCCTGTGAGAATCTATTTTGACAACGAAACTGATTATTTAAAATTTATTAACAAAGAAAAAGAAACTAATTGTTTTAAGGAAGAACACAGAAATATTTTAAAAGAATTTCCTGAACTCAGAAAATGGATTATTAAATATCCTCAAAAAATTATAACTAATTGCTCTCTTTGGACAAATATCTTAAAAGTTTGCAGGTATTTTAAAATGAATCCCAAACCAAATTTGTATATCAGAGAATTACCGATAAAAATACATACCAAATTTATAGAAAATAACAGAGGGGTAATAAAAGAACTTTTGGATATAATAATTTCAGAACATACTAATTTAAATGAAACTTCATTTGAAAAGAGGTTTAATTTAAAATACAATGAACCGCTTGTTAGATTACGAATTTTAGATAATAAAATAAGCAATGATACTTTTCATAATATTTCAGACATTTCAATTCCGCTTAATCAATTTATGAAATTGAGTATTGATAATATAGATAAAGTATATGTTATTGAGAATCTAATGAATTTATTAACTTTTCCTAAGATTTCCAATGCAATTGCAATATGGGGAAAAGGGTTTCAGGTAAGCAATTTGAAAAAAGCATCTTGGTTAAATCAAATCAAAAACTTCTACTATTGGGGTGATATTGATGTTCACGGATTTGAAATATTATCTCAAATAAGAGGGTACTTTGATAATGTTCAAAGCCTTTTAATGGACGAAGAAACTTTGAATAATTTTTTTGAATATGATAATGGAGCCATATCAAATACTCAAATAAAATTAAAATTAACCGATGATGAATATTTGTTATACAAAAAACTCAGAGAAAATAATTGGAGATTAGAGCAAGAAAAAATACCATTATATTATCTTAGAAAAAGATTAAATGAAATATAGCCTACGCACAGCCATACACATTTGCAATTCGCACAAGCCAACGCTTAACCAAAAATTGCAAAGGAGTATGTCTTTGCCAACACTGAAAGATATGCTAACAAAATTTTAAATAATAAAGGAAAAAAGAAAGCTCGAAAGCACGACACGCAATATAAAAAAATGAGCGAAAAGTGGTAAATATGAATAATTTAACATTAAATAAACGGTATAGTAAATTGAAAGATTGGGATTTTAAATGCCCAACTTTTCATATTGCCATCCGTTAGGTGTATGCGGATATAAATGCAACTCACAAAAATGCATAATAATAAGTGAATATTTTCACATAAAAACATAACTAATAGTGAATATATTCACCGAAAATATTATCTTTGTAAGAAAAATATGTATTTAAGGTATTTAGAAAAGATAATTAAAAATAGAATTGGATCGGGAAAAGCAATTGTTTTAATTGGACCAAGACAGGTTGGCAAGACAACATTAATAGAATCAATTCTTAAAAGCAAAGATTATTTACTACTTGATGGTGATGACCCCAAAACAAGATCTTTATTGACTGAGCCCAATACTGAACAAATTCGTTCAATTTTAGCTCGGCATAAATATGTTTTTATTGATGAAGCCCAACGAATAAAAAGCATTGGCCTTACAATGAAGATAATTACAGATAGATTTAAAGATGTTCAATTATTTACAAGTGGTTCGTCTTCTTTTGATTTAGCAAACCAAATAAATGAACCGCTAACGGGGCGAAAATGGGAATATAAATTATATCCGATTTCATGGGAAGAATATGAAGAACATCACGGATATTTATACTCCGAACAGCAACTTGAAAACAGATTATTATACGGATTTTATCCTGATGTTTTAAATAATCAAGGCGATGAGATAAATATTCTTAGAAATTTAGTTAACAGTTATTTATACAAAGATATTCTTTCATTTGCTAATATACAAAAGCCTGAAGTATTGGATAAATTAGTTCAGGCATTAGCATTACAAATAGGTAGTGAAGTAAATTATTCTGAATTAGCACAGATAGTAAATGCAGATAAAAATACAGTAAGTAAATATATCGATATTCTTCAAAAAGGATATATAATTTTCAAGTTGAGTAGTTTTAGTCGTAATCTTCGTCATGAAATTAAAATGAATAAAAAAATCTATTTTTATGATAATGGAATTCGGAACATGGTAATCGGAAATTTTAATCCGCTTGAATTACGAACAGATAAAGGTGCTTTATGGGAAAATTTCTTAATTTCAGAGAGAGTAAAACAGATTGAATATAAACAAAGTCTTGCACGTATTTATTTTTGGAGAACCAAACAACAACAGGAAGTTGATTTTGTAGAAGAACACAGTGGAAAAATATATGGTTATGAATTTAAATGGAACAATAGGAAAAAAGTGAAATTGCCGAAAACATTTATTGAAACATATAATGCTGAAAGTGCTGTGATTGATAGAGATAATTTCAGAGAGTTTGTATTAATAAATTAAGGCCTACACCCAAGGAATGCTTACCCAATAATAGCTGTGATAGTAGTAAATTCAAGCATTGTAGTTCGCTTCAACTTTCTCGTAAATTGAATAATTTGAGTTTCGCAATCGGCTACTATTCTATACAAACCCATATACTTTACCAATAAATAAAATAAACATTTATACCTAAATTATATTATGCCTTAAAAAACAGTACTTCGTAAATCTGAAAACACAATAATTTTCAGTCATTATTATTTTTTGATTAATTTTGTACAATGTATAAGTTGTTAATCAAAAAAAAATATCTTTTACTACTGCTTTTTAGTATGTATTTGCGTGTTGATGCGCAACAGTTAAATTATTCGCAAGATTTTTATACTACACAAGAAATCTCTTTTTTAATTAATCGCTCAAATACTTCTATTTTTTCATCGCTTAAACCTTTAATAAAATCCGATTTACAAAAAAAAGCAATATCCGACAGTTTGTTAAATCATCCCGATAGGGATAAAAAATATTTGCAAAAGCACAAAGCAAATTGGCTGTACCGGAAATTACGGCGCGAAGATTTTATTGATTTTACCGAAGGTAATTTTCGTTTGCAAATTAACCCTTTGTTGCTCTTAGAGTACAAAAAACAGCAAAACGATGCGCGTACATTTTTTATTAACACACGCGGAATTGAGTTTAAAGCCGATTTGGGCAAACGTTTTTCTTTTTATTCGAGTTTTTACGAAAATCAAGCACGTTTTCCTGATTATATAAGTGATTATGTTCTTGCGCAAAGGGTTGTGCCCGGTCAAGGAGCTGCAAAATACGATGCACATAAACCCAACGAGTATGATTATTCGCGTGCCGAAGCCTATATTTCGGCTCAATTAAGCCCTGATTTTCATGTGCAATTTGGTCATTCAAAACAATTTATTGGCGAGGGATACCGTTCCATGATTTTATCGGATAATAGTTTTAATTATCCTTTTTTAAAAATGACTTATGACTTTAATAAATTTCGCTACACGGTACTTTGGACTCAGTATCAGCTTTTTAGCGGTGCTTATTACAGTTACCACAGCAGGAAGTACGGCTCTATGAATGCTTTAACTTGGCTGCCTGCTGCGGGCTTTGAAGTTTCTTTGTTTGAGTTGATTACTTGGCAAGGGAATTCGCCCGATCATCCGAATAGTTTTAATATGAATTTTTTTAATCCTGTTTTATTGTTCCGAACTTTTCAATACGGTTTAAATGATGATAATAACGTATTGCTTGGAATTAATCTGCGAAAAAAAATTACGGACTTTGAAC
>JALSLF010000485.1 GCA_026988445.1 Bacteroidales bacterium | reverse complement strand
ATATCTGTATAAAAGCTTATGATTTATTATCTAAGTATTATGACTTGCCTCCGGTAGAAATTTATTTACATAAAAATATTCCGCATGGCGCAGGTCTGGGAGGCGGTTCGGCTGATGCAAGTTTTCTGTTAAAAGAACTAAATTCTTTTTTTAAGTTGCAAATTTCAGAGAAACTGCTTATGAGCTATGCCGCACAATTAGGTGCTGACTGTCCTTTCTTCATAAAAAACAAGCCGGTTTTCGCCGGTGGAACAGGTAATATTTTTGAAAGTATCAATTTAGATTTAAGTAATTACTACTTGGTAATTATTAAACCTGATTTTTCGGTTAATACAACCGAAGCATTTAAAAATATTAGACCACAAAAACCTAAAATCTCATTGAAAGAATTAATAAAACAACCTGTTATTGAATGGAAAAATTCAATAATTAATGATTTTGAATTATCCTTATTCCCAATTTATCCGGAGTTAAAAGAATTAAAACAAAAACTATATAATTCAGGAGCAATTTATGCTTCTTTATCAGGCAGTGGTTCGGCATTATACGGAATTTTTAAAACCAAACCCGAGTTAAAAAATGTTTTTTCGGGTATTTTTTATAAAGCTTTAAAGCTATGAAATTGAATATTTTCGTTTATTTTGGTGCAATAATATAAAGATATATCCCGATAATCGCAAAAGTAATATTCGGAATCCAAACTGATAAAAGCGGCGGCATTGTACCCGCAGTTGCCAGTTCGGTAAACACTTTCATAAAAAAGATATATAAAAAACTAAGTATCAAACCTATAATAATATTTATACCGGTACCTCCACGCCTTTTGGTAGTAGATAAACTTACGCCAATTAATGTTAAAATTAAAGCCGAAAAAGGGAAAGCCACACGGCTGTATTGTTCTACTTTATAAGTATCAATTTTATCATCTCCACGCAACTCTTGCTCTGCGATAAAACGTTTAAGCTCGTGAATATTTAGTGTCTGTATTGTTTTTTCTAATCGTTCAAAATCAGCCGGACTTAAATTTAAAGCGGTATCCAGTGATGTTCCGTGTTCTATTTCTTGCTCCTGCCCGTTTTTATAGGTTCTGATATAATAATTTAGAACTTTCCACTTTTGCTTGGTAGGGTCCCATTGGGCTCTGTTGGCTATAAGTTTTGATATAAGTTTTTTTTCTTTAAATTTTTCTAGTGAAAACTTATAAGCAACAGCTCTTTTTTTATCGTAACTTTCAAGATAAACAAAAACCCCCGGCTCAATTTGTTTATGAACATTTCGGGAATTAAAGCCTTTTTTCTTACTAATATATTTTAATTCAAAACCTATTCGGTGCTTGTTTGCTTTTGGAATAACATAAGCTGCCAAATAAAAAGATAATAAAGCAAGAAATACAGCCGATACAAAATAAGGCAGCATGAGTCGCCTGTAACTCACACCACTGGAAAGAATGGCAACAATCTCCGAATCTCCGGTAAGTTTTGATGTAAAAAATATTACCGAAATAAAAACAAATAATGGGGAGAAGAAGTTAGCAAAAAAAGGAATGAAATTTAAATAGTACACAAATAATATTTGGTTCCAAGGAACATCATTTTCAATAAAATCATCAATTTTTTCGGCAACATCAAAAACAATTACAATAAGCATGATCATCCCAAGTGCAAAGAAAAAAGTACCCAGAAATTTTTTAATAATGTAAATGTCTAATGTTTTAAGCCCTAGAAATTTCATTTAATTTATATTTTTTGCATCATCTTTTTAATCATAAAATCTTTCCATAAAGAAAACTCCCCTGTTTCAATTTTATTGCGTGCCTCTCCTACCAACCAAAGATAAAACGCAAGGTTGTGGATACTGGCAATTTGCGCTCCAAGGCGTTCGCCGGAAACAATTAAATGACGAAGATACGCTTTTGAATAGAATTTATCAACAAAAGAAGTACCATCGGGGTCAATTGGTGAAAAATCATTTTTCCATTTTAGATTTTTGATATTAATAGTACCGTTTTGGGTAAACAACATTCCGTTTCTACCGTTTCGTGTAGGCATTACACAATCAAACATATCGGTGCCCATAGAAATACCTTCCAGAATATTTGCAGGAGTACCCACCCCCATAAGGTAACGCGGTTTATCGTCGGGCAATATTTTATTTACCAAATCCAACATTTCATACATCATCTCTACCGGCTCGCCCACCGAAAGCCCGCCAATAGCATTTCCTTCGGCATTTTGCGAAGCAATAAACTCAGCCGACTGTTTGCGCAAATCTTTATATACACTGCCTTGTACAATAGGAAAAAAAGCCTGAGCGTGTCCGTATTTTGGCTCGGTATTTCTAAAATATTCTATTCCGCGTGCTAACCATGAATGGGTTAAATCCATGGATTTTTTTGCATAATCATAATCACAGGGGTAAGGAGTACATTCATCAAAAGCCATCATAATATCAGCACCAATGCTTCGCTGAATATCTACCACACTTTCCGGCGTAAACTTATGCCTTGAACCATCAATATGCGATTGAAAAACAGCGCCTTCATCAGACAGCTTTCGATTTTCAGCAAGTGAAAATACCTGAAAACCACCACTATCTGTCAAAATTGGTTTGTTCCAATTCATAAAGCGGTGCAAGCCACCGGCAGCTTCCATAGTTTCCATTCCGGGGCGCAAATAAAGATGATAGGTATTACCCAAAATTATTTGTGCTTTTATATCCTCATCCAATTCACGTTGATGTACCCCTTTTACCGAAGCAAGTGTGCCTACAGGCATAAAAATAGGGGTTAAAATTTCGCCATGGTCGGTAACAATTTTACCACTTCGTGCATTTGATTTAGTATCCTTTTTATGTATTTCAAACTTCATTTTCTAAGTATAAATTTCGGCAAAAATACAGTTTTTTTAAGAATAATCTAAATTCTGCCATTTTGTTGATTATTCGTTGACAACTAAACACGAACAATTAATAATAATTCCTTACTTTTGCATTATTTCAATTTTAAGTTTTATGTGGGCTGATTTTTATAATTTAACTGTTTTTGAATTAGTTACAATAGGCATATTTG
The DNA here is from genome assembly GCA_026988445.1 of Bacteroidales bacterium. GTDB lineage: Bacteria > Bacteroidota > Bacteroidia > Bacteroidales > NBLH01 > NBLH01. Next base: position 6,878 of record JALSLF010000485.1, on the reverse strand, counting down.
GTTTTGCTTTTATTGTTCAGTTATTCTATTACCTATTTTTTTATTTACGAATTGCTTTTTTGAAAGTCACGGATAAAAAGAATGAACAATTCCCTGTATCGGTAATAATTTGTGCCAAAGACGAGGCACAAAATCTTGAAAATTTTCTTCCAAAAGTACTTGAACAAGATTATCCTGATTTTGAAGTAATTGTTGTAAATGACGGCTCGGAAGATGAAACAGCTGATGTTTTAAAAAGATTTGACAACAAATATAAACACCTATACGTAACAACTATTCCTAAAAATAATAGATTCAGACAAGGGAAAAAATTAGCAGTAACCATAGGATTAAAAGCAGCAAAAAATGAATGGGTTTTATTAACTGATGCTGATTGTGAGCCGGTTTCAAAAAATTGGATTCGTAAAATGCAAGCTAATTTTAAAGAAAATACCGAAATTGTATTGGGCTATGGTGGTTATTTTAAACGTAAAGGTTTTTTAAACAAGCTGATTCGTTTTGACAGTTTATTTATTGCCATGCAATATTTTACATTTGCCAAAGCAGGAATACCTTACATGGGTGTAGGCAGAAATTTAGCTTATCGAAAATCGGTATTCTTTAAAAACAAAGGCTTTGCATCTCATTTAAAATTAAAATCGGGCGATGATGATTTATTGGTAAATAAAATTGCCCGAAAAAAAAATACAGCTATTGAACTATCTCCCGAAAGTTTTACACGCAGTGTTCCTGAAACAAGTTTTAGTTCTTGGTATTATCAAAAGAAAAGGCATTTAACAACCGGAAGATATTACCGCTTTAAACATAAATTTATTTTAGGTCTTGAAATATTCAGCCGTTTTTTATTTTATTTATCATTTATTGCAGGTATAATTTATACTCATTTATGGCTCTATTTTACAGCCGTTTTTTTAATCCGTTTAATAGTGCAACTCATCAATTTTTATGCAGCATCGGTCAAATTTAAAGAGTCGCAAGTATTTTACTTCGGTATAATATTTGATTTTATTTTACCATTGATTAACTTTATCATAATTTTAAGTAATATTCGACTACGGAAAAAACGGAATGGATTCGCAAACTAAACACTCAACAAAAGCAAAACGTGATATTGAACTGGTAAAGCGTGCCCGATCAGGAGATCAAAAAGCTTATGCCGAACTTTTGACCTATTACCGCGACTCCATATTTTTTATGATGAAAAAAATGGTGCAAAATGATGATGATGCCGAAGATTTAACCATTGAAGCCTTTGGGAAAGCCTTTAAAATGTTGGATAACTATAAAGGTTCGTATGCATTTAGTACCTGGTTGTTTAAAATTGCTTCAAATCATTGTATCGATTTTATCCGTAAACAAAAAAAACACACACTCCTTTCAATAGACGAAAGCAACGAAAACGAAAATTTACCCAATCAGTACATCCTATCGGAAGTACCCGACCCTGAAGAAGAAATGATTTGGCGACAAAAAGGAAAATTATTAAAAGATTTCATAAATAGACTACACCCTGATTATCAGGAAATTATAAAAATGAAATATTTCCATGGGTTATCTTATATGGAAATTTCCGAAGAATTGGAAATACCAATGGGAACTGTTAAAGCTCGATTATTTCGTTCAAAAGAATTACTGCAAAGTATTATGAAAGATAAAGATATATAACTCGCATTTTGTAGAACCCAATATAAATTATTATTACTTTGAAAATCATACAAAAATACTTTCCTGATTTAAGCGAAAAGCAAACCCGACAATTTACCCGCTTAGATAGTTTATACAAGGAATGGAACGAAAAAATTAATGTAATTTCGCGAAAAGATATTGATACACTTTATGAAAGGCACGTTTTACACTCCTTGGCAATTGCAAAATTTATACGGTTTACGGATCATTCCAATATTATGGATGTGGGCACCGGAGGTGGTTTTCCGGGAATACCTTTAGCAATAATGTTCCCGAAGGTTAATTTTTATCTCGTCGATTCAATCGGGAAAAAAATTAAAGTAGTAAATGCCATTGCCGAATCATTGGAATTAGAAAACGTAAAAGCTTTTCATCAAAACAGTAAAGATGTTAAATTAAAGTTTGATTTTGTAGTAAGTCGTGCAGTTACTGCTTTTCCGAGATTTTTAACATTAGTAAAAAATAAATTTAAAAAAGAACAAAAAAATGCACTGCCTAACGGAATAATATATCTGAAAGGCGGCGATTTAAGTGATGAATTAAAAGATTATCAAAATAAAATCAGCTTAACACCCATTAGCCAATATTTTGATGAGGATTTTTTTAAAACAAAATGGGTACTGTATTATGCGGTGTGAAATATTTTAAAATTTATAAGCAAATGAATTTGTAATGAATAAAAAAAATTATACTTTTGCAGACCGTTTTAAGAAAATAATTATCATTCTATAAAATTAAAATAAAATGAAAAGGACATTTCAGCCATCGAACAGAAAGAGAAAGAATAAGCACGGATTCAGGGAAAGAATGTCAAGCGTTAGCGGACGTAAAGTTCTTGCTGCCCGTAGAGCAAAAGGAAGAAAAAAATTAAGTGTTTCTGACGAACCACGCCATAAACGTTAAGACTCCCTTGTTTAAACAATATAAATTTACCCTTTCACAAATGTGAAAGGGTTTTGTTATTTGCAAATGTTTGATATTTTTAAATTGGTGATTTAATTAAAGTAAGCAACATTTTAAAATCTTGATGCGCATTAACAGCATGCATAATATTTGCAGGCATAATTATTGACTTACCCGCAGACACTTTAAATGATTTTTCGTTAATTATTATTTCAGCTTCTCCTTCCAATACTTGAACTAAAGCATCAAAAGGAGCTTTATGAGGACTTAACTTTTCACCTTTGGCAAATGCAAACAAACTTACACGCCCGTTTTTATCATCGATTATACCTTTACTAACAATTGTACCTTTTTGATACTGAACTAATTCACAAAAATCAAGAATTGTACTATGATTTACAATTTTATTATCCATAATTAAGATTTTAAGAGTTTATTATCCTGTAAAGATATATCAAATATTAAAATTGAACTATGATAAAAATCAGATTTATGTTAATTTCTCCTAAAATCAAATATTACCAAACACATAGGTAGCAAACTGTTCTAATGAAGGGTCGCGTGCACCCATCAACAAAATTACTGTCCCCTTGTTAAGCTTCTCTTTTATTTTCCCCGGAAAATCCTTTCGATTCTCTACAAAAAAGGCATTTTTCCCATGAGAACGGATTCCTTTTATTAAATCATTTGCCGAGATATCTTTTTTAACCGTACCGCCGGCATAATAAATTTCGCTCATCCAAATTTCATCATTAGCTTGTAGAACAGCAGATATTTCACGGATAAAATCATCTTTTAAAAACCGTGTGGGTCCAAAACCATGCGGTTGAAACCAAGCAATTACTCGATTACTGATATTTTGAGCTGCTTTTATGGCAGCAGCAATTTTTACCGGATTATGTGCATAATCATCAATTAATGTAAAGCCTTTTTTAGAACCTATTACTTGCATCCTGCGATAAATGCCTTGATAAGCACACAAAGCTTTTGCACAAGTTTCCAAATCTATTCCTTTTTGATGAGCCACAGCTATTGCAGCAGCTGCATTTTCCATATTGTGCTTACCAATTACCGGTATCTCAAAAGCTACATCATTAATTTTAAATGTAATTTTATATCCCTCTTGCCGGAAATCACTCATTCGGTACCCACAATCAACATAACCGAAGTCATTTTTTTTTGATTTAGAAAACTCCTTAGCCAAAGCATGCGACTGATTTACTACAAATAAATTTTTTGTGTGCTTTTTAAATTCTTTAAAAATATCTTTTAAAACACTAATTTCTTTATGGTCTTTATCAATATTTAAAATTACACCGGTATCGGGATAATATTGTGTCAGACTACCATCCGATTCATCGGCTTCAATAATTAAATAATCACCTTTTCCTGCAACAGCATTACCAATTTTTCCTTTTTTTATTAAAGAACTTAAGCCCGCACCCGAAATTAAGGAAGGCGAATAGCCCGCATACTCCATAATTTGGTAAAGCATAGCCACTGTGGTTGATTTACCCGATGTTCCGGCAAGAGCAATCGTTTTTTTTGTGTCGGAAATTGCGGCAAGCATATCGGCACGGTGAATAAGCGGTATATTAAAGTTAAGCGCCTTAGCATACTCTCGATTACTTTCTTCAACAGCAGTTGATACCACTACTGCATCTACTTGCTTGCTTAAACCGCTGCCGTCTTGCGGAAAAGTATGAATACCTGCAGCTTCCAACTTATTACGTACTTCACTGTTTTCTCCCGACGAAAAATAACGGTCGGAACCGGAAACATTTTTGCCTATACCGGCAAGATACTGAGCTATGGCACTCATTCCGGCACCGGCTATACCTATAAAAAAGAAATGATTATAATCCTTAATATTTATCTGCTTCATTGGGCAAATATAAAGTTATTTTTTGATGAAATTTGAAAAATAAAGATTGAAAAATTTAATCAGAATTTTATATTTTTACAGAATTGATATAAAAAACACCGGCATGAAATCCAAGTTTCTTGTTTTAAAAGTCTTAAATATAGTAAGAAAAGTTCCCATTTCAAGAATTGCGTATTTTGAAGCGCATGGTAAAGAAACTTATACAGTTATCAATCTTCAAGAAATTTATTTAGATAAGGTACCACTTAAAGTATATGAAGAAAAATTAAAAAATGACGGGTTTTACAGAATCAGCAGACAACAATTAATTAATATACAGCATGTTCGTGAAATTATATTCGGAATAACAACAACTTTGATAATGGATACCGGAGATCGTTTTACTGTTTCGCAACGTAAAGTATCTAAAATAGTAAAAGCATTTCAGGAAACCGGAATGTAGTCAGCAATATATTACAATAAAAAGGAAACAAACAGCTAATTTCAACAAGTACTTCAACACAAATACTCACCACTTACAAAAACCAAAACATTATATATCAATATATTACAAAGCTAAAAAAGCATTCATTCCAAATAATTGCATGTTCATACCCAAAGTTTGCACAGCTCTTGATTATTAATTTATTATTCCTTTAATTTGTATAAACCTTAATAAACCAATTAATGCAAACGAAACCTAAACCTATAATCTACTTAAATTTAACAAGCTCAAAGCTACTGTATCCTGTGTTTTACAGAGAGAGAGAGAGAGACTTTCTACGCACAAAAACTTTTGTTCGTCCGTCAAGGACAACAAAACGTTTGGACAAGCAGGTTGCCTCGATTTAAAGTTTTTTCAATTACTCGAAAAGCCAATGAAAAAAGGAAGCACACAAAATATAATCATAAATCCGGTGCGAAACGGACAAGTTTCAGATTACAGTTTTGCTAACTTCCTTTGACAAAGATATAAAATTTACAAAAAATTGTGAGTGAATATTCTTTATAAATACAGAAAAGTATTAAAATAATTTACATGCTCCACTTAATAGGGAATTATTCACTTTATACGTAATATAAATAAAAGCATATTTACAGATGAAAATAACGGGGGTATTATTAATCTTAATAATTAGTTTTTCTATCTACGGGCAGGAAGTTCAACTTGATAAAAAAATAAATATCTCATTTAATAGCATCAGTTTGGAAAATGCTTTTAAAAAAATGGAGAAAGAATACCATCTTGCATTTGCTTATAACAGTTCTTTGAACGTTTTAAATAATAAAATTAATAAAACTTACCTGTCAAAAAGTATCCGTTATATACTCAATGATATTTTAAAAGCAAATCAATTAGATTTTGTACTAATAGACAATCAAATTACTATTTATCCGCAAACAAGAAAATACAAAGCAAATATCTCAGGATATATTTACGATGACAAAACCGGAGAAATGTTAATCGGGTGCAATATATATGATAAAAAGCGTATGCAAGGAACTTCATCAAACAACTACGGTTTTTACAGTTTTACGACTAAAAAAGATAAAATCACGCTATATTATTCCTTTGTGGGCTATAAAACCAAAAAAATAGTAATTAATTTAACAAAAGATACGCTTATTAATGTGGCATTAAACTCAAATAATGAGCTGAACGAGGTTTTGGTTATGGAAAACAAACAAGAAAGCGAATTAAAATCTCCACAAATGAGCATTATGGAATTACCTGTGAAAGAGCTAAAAACACTACCTGTTCTTTTTGGCGAAACCGATGTAATTCGTACTTTACAGCTTATGCCCGGTGTACACACAGGCGGTGAAGGTACTGCCGGATTATATGTACGTGGTGGCGGGCCTGACCAAAATCTGATTTTACTTGACGGAATTCGTATTTACAATGTGTATCATTTATTTGGCTTTTTCTCGGTTTTTAATACCGATGCCATTAAAAACATCAAACTCATTAAAGGCGGTTTCCCTGCCGAATATGGCGGAAGACTTTCGTCAATTTTGGATATACGAATGAAAGAAGGAAATACACAAAAGTTAAAAGGGAATATATCATTAGGCTTAATTGCTGCAAGTTTTATGCTTGAAGGGCCTGTGAAAAATGAAAATACCTCCTTTATAATTTCTGCACGAAGAACCTATATTGATATTCTTTCGCGCCCTTTTATAAAAAGTTTTGCTGATGCTGTTGTAGCTTATTATTTTTATGATTTAACCGGAAAAATTAATCATAAATTCTCTGATAAAAGCCGTTTGTATTTAAGTACTTATCTTGGCAAAGATGCCTATAAAAGCAAATATGATGAAGAAAGTGTTTCAATCAGCGCTACACAATCAGTTTATCAAAAAGACATACTCGGCTGGGCTAATTATACCGCTGCTTTGCGCTGGAACTACATTTTCGGCAACA
>JALSLF010000484.1 GCA_026988445.1 Bacteroidales bacterium | reverse complement strand
GCATTAAGCATGGTAAAGGAACCAAGCGTAAATATAAAAATGAAGAGTTTAATTTGAAGCATTTTAAAAGTTTCCATTATTCAATATTTTGGTGTTGTTTAAAATTATATGATTGTTCAATATCACCTTATTTATACCTAAATTGAGCGATTATCTACTTCTAATTAATCGCTGGATTTAGCTCATATTTGATAAAATAGAAATTCATTTGTATAAATTTACTAATTTTGGTTTTAAAAACAATACGTTTATAGTTATTATACGAAAAAAACTTATTTTTGTTTATATTATTAAAGACAAAAAGTTATTTAAAATTGTTGCACATATAATCTATCTATGAAAAAAAGTTTGGTTATTGCTTTATCTATTGTTTCATTACTTTGGGTTATTTATATAATTGACCTTATAATTCCTATTGATTTTACGGGTTTTGGTATCTTACCAAGAAGTAGTAGTGGAATTAAAGGCATATTGTTTGCTCCGTTTTTGCATTTGAATTTGGCACATATTATGTCGAATACAATGCCTTTGATGATACTTTTGACGGGATTATTTTGGTTTTATGAACGTATTGCATGGCGCGTTCTTGCCTTATCGGTTATTATAGGAGATGGTTTAGTGTGGATTTTGGGGAGAAGTTTGGTACATGTAGGTGCCAGTGGCGTGATTTTCAGTCTTGTAGCTTTCTTTATTTTTAGTGCAATCTTTAAAAAAAATTTCAAAGCATTAATTTTGGGGCTATTTGTGTTTTTTTTGTACGGAGGTATAATTTGGGGCGTGTTACCCGGACAGCCGGGAATATCATGGGAAGGCCATATGTTTGGTTTCATTACGGGTGGTATGTTAGCCTATTTTTTCAGGGACGTTGAAGCATGAATTTGCACCTAAATTAAGTGATTCTCAAGTTTGAAAATCCCCAATCGGTCGGCATAATACTAATTCTATTTTATATGCTTATAAGCGATTAAGTATTAGTATCAAAGCATTCGCAATTTTCTTTATTCATAATCATTCAATTCAACCTAAATTGATAGATTATCTACTTCAATAAGTACCAATCTATTGATTTAAAAAGATTTACAAAAAAATGACGCTAATACCAAAGGGTATTCTTACTTTTTTTCTAAACTTTTTAATTTTAATATCTTGACACTTCTTTTTGTACATAATCACTCAATTTAGGTTTAAGTTTACATTTTAATAATTAATTTTGTATCTTGCTAAAAATTTATAAAGAATTGGTCAATGGCTGTTTCATTATTAGAAGAATCAACGGTAAATAAACGATTTCTGTTTCCGAGAGAAAAGCAATTTGATTCGCCTTATTGGTTAGAATCAGACAAAAATAAATTATCGTGCTATCGGTTAATGAATCACCCTGATGCAAAAATGATTGTGGTTTTTCATGCAAGCAGTGAGATTGTTGCTGATTATTTAGATCTTTTTGTAAAAGAAATAGACAAAATGGGATACAATATCCTAATTGCCGAATACAGGGGCTATTCATTATCAGAAGGCTATGCCACTTTGATTAATATTTTGGAAGACATGAGCGTTATCATTAACGGTAGCAAAATTGCTCATGAAAAGATTGTTGTTTTCGGGCGTTCACTTGGCTCACTTTATGCAGTAAATGCAGTTACCCGTTTTAAAAAAATAAAAGGACTAATTATTGATAACGGAATTGCTGATTTTTATGAGCGACTAAGTCGCAGAGTAAGTCCTGAGGATATTGATACAACTGAAAAAAAGTTAAGAACCGAAGTTTTAAAATATTTCAACATGCAAAAAATGTTGAAATCATTTAAAGGTAATACGCTAATAATGCATTCCAACGAAGACCGTATTATGCCGGTTGAACATGCAAAAAAACTCTATGCATGGGCTAACGAACCTAAATTATTAAAACTTTTCCCCGAAGGGGAACATAATCTTTTGCATGAATTTAACAAAGAGCGTTATTTTCATACTATCAAAATGTTTATGGAAAGTTTGTGAATAAGCTTTGATGAGTAGTTTGAAGGCTTAGTTAATTTTACGCTTTACTTTCATTAAAAAATTATTATTTTTATAGCTTAAACAGTTAGCTGACATCATGAGTGAATCCATAATTAATGCCCTTGTTCATCTATTTGCCATTATTTCCAATTTTACCGATGTATCCATTTCCGACAAAGCACGTGATATTGTAAAAGCATTTTTAAAAAAACAGCTAAATACTGCTCAATATCAGGAATACCTAAAAGTTTTTGAAAATTATTTGGAGTTTTATCAAAGAGATAAATCAACAAGTATAAAAGGAAGAAAACGAGGTGCATTAAGCTCTGTAAGAGTTTTAAAAATAGCACAACAAATCAATGAAAATCTTCAACAAAAAGACAAATTTATTGTTTTATTAAGACTGATTGAGTTTGTTAATGAGGACAATGAAATTTCTGCTTCAGAACTTGACTTTATAACTACTGTCGCGGAGTCATTTAATATTTCACAAGAAGAATTTGAACAAATAAAGGCATTGGTTACTAATGACTTATCAAACATAAAAAATAAACAAGCATTTTTAATTATTTCGGGGAATAATAAGGAAACAGAGTCTAATGGTCTTTGGTTTGACGAAAACAATCCGCAAAAAGAAGATTCGTTCCGGTATCTGGAAAATGAAAATCTGGATGGAGAAATTGTTATTCTGCGCATTGAATCGCATGAAGTTTATTTTTTTAATTATCATGGTAACAGTACATTATACCTTCACGGACAAAATATTGTGCCCTATACAGGTTATGTACTTGACCATGGCTCAATTATTAAAGGTCCTAAAATTTCACCGGTTTATTATAGTGATCTTGTAGGTATTTTTTTACAATCGCC
>JALSLF010000483.1 GCA_026988445.1 Bacteroidales bacterium | reverse complement strand
TAAGATAAATGGTTAAAAATATGCTTTAGTATTTTTTTATTGTGTAAAGATATAGTGCCGTGAATTGTGAAAAAATGACAATAATCATGTTTGATAAATATCAATAAGAAAGCTGTTAATTTTATCCCCAAACAAATATTTTAGAATGATTCTAAATAGCAACCGGCGGCATTCAAAATAAAATACTGACAAACAAGCATTTATCACTAAATCATTGATAATAAAGGCGATATGCAAATGTTTACATATTGACATTTGTTTTTATAATCACTAACTTGTATGCATTATTAACTTAAATCAATAGACTTATGGCATACATGGGAAAGATTCTTAGAGTAAATCTAAGTAACAAATCAATAAAAAAGGAAGAATTTCCAAAAGAATTGGCAAAGCAATATCTGGGAGGTCGGGGGTTAGCATCCAAAATTTTCTTTGATGAAGTAGATCCCAAAGTAGATCCTTTATCTCCGGAAAATAAGTTAATTTTTGCAACCGGACCATTAAGTTTAACCAACGCACCAACCGGTGGCAGGTATATGGTCATTACCAAAGGACCGCTAACGGGAGGAATCGCATCCAGTAATTCAGGTGGATTTTTTGGTGCTAAATTCAAAGCCACCGGTTATGATATGATAATTTTTGAAGGTAAAGCGGATAAGCCGACTTATTTATTTATAGATGACCAAACCATTGAATTGAGAGATGCATCGCATGTTTGGGGAAAAGGAACTGAAGATACAACAGATATTTTAGTTGCCGAATCGGGACATAAAACAGCCAATGTGGCTTGTATAGGACCTGCCGGCGAAAACTTGGTTATGTTTGCTGCCATTATAAACGAAAAAACCCGCGCTGCCGGAAGAACCGGTGTAGGTGCGGTAATGGGCAGTAAATTGCTAAAAGCAGTAGTGGTTGCCAGCGGTAAATTTAAAACTCCGCTTGATGCACCCGAAGAATTTAAAGCTGTTGTTAAAGCCAACATTAAAACCATTCGTGAAAACGGAGTAACAGGGGAAGGTTTACCTGCCTTAGGCACCAAAGTTTTGGATAATATCATTAATGAATTAGGTGGCTATCCCACCCGGAATTTTCAAGAATCGGTTTTTGAAGGAGTTGACGAAATGTCGGGTGAAGCATTGGTTGAAAAAGGCTATTTAATCAAAAATGTAGCTTGTTATGCATGTCCGATAGCATGTGGACGAAAAGTTACTTTGCCCGATGGTGCAGAAGGCGAAGGGCCTGAATATGAAACAGGTTGGGCATACGGTCCGCATTGTGGCGTAAATGATTTAATATCTATTACTCGCGCCGGATTTATGTGTAATAATTTGGGTATGGACACTATTTCGGCTGGGGTTACCGTAGGCACAGCCATGGAATTATACGAACGCGGTATTATTAAAAAAGAAGAGCTGGGACCCGGGCCTGAATTAAAATTTGGTAGCGGCGAGGCAATTATTTATTACACAAAATTAATGGCATACCGAGAAGGTATTGGCGATAAGTTAGCCATGGGCTCATACCGCATGGCAGAAAGTTACGGACATCCTGAATATTCAATGACCGTTAAAAAACAAGAAATTCCTGCATACGACCCACGTGCTGTTCAAGGACAAGGATTAGCCTATGCTACCAACAACAGAGGTGCTGACCATACACGTGCCTATTTAATTTCTCCTGAAGTATTGGGTATTCCTGAAAAGTTAGACCCTCAACAAAACGAAGGTAAAGCTAAACATGTAAAAGATTCGCAAGAACTTACCGCGATAGTTGATTCAGCAGGACTGTGTGTATTTACTGAATTTGCACTTACGCCGGAAGATTATTTAAATATGTTAAACAATGCAACCGGTTTTGGATGGACATTAGATGAAATGATGAAAGCCGGCGAACGTATTTGGAATTTAGAGAGAGAATTTAATTTGCGCGCAGGTATTGATACAAGTTTGGATACTTTACCCAAACGACTTCTTAACGATAAAATTCCGGCTGGACCCAGCGCAGGAAACACCCACAGGCTTTCGTCTATGCTGGGCGATTACTATAAAGAACGTGGTTGGACAGAAGATGGTAAACCAACACAAGAAAAATTAAAAGAACTGGGAATTGTATAATTTTCTGTGTTTTTTGTAACTTTACGGCAAAGAAATTTATTTCTTTGCCGTATTTTATTTATAAACATAATTATATGGTTCAGTTATAAGGAACAAACTATGAAATTTGAATGGGATGAAAATAAAAATAAATCCAACTTAAAGAAACAAGGGATTGATTTTAGTGATGCCCAAAAAGTTTTCAATGATGAAGATAACCTAATAGCACCTGATTTACGTAAAGATTATGGCGAAAGCAGATGGAAAATAATTGGGAAAGTATATGGAGTTATCATTTCAGTTATTTATACAATTAGAAATGAAGCTATAAGAATTATTTCTGCACGAAGAGCAAGTAAAAAAGAACGTAAAGAGTATAACAGTAAATAAAAAAATTATGGGAACTAAAATTATAAATCAAAAAGAAGCTATAAAATTGCTTGAAGCAGGCAAAGATTTATCTGATTATAAAGTAGTTTTTAACGAAGAAAAAATAGAAGCTTTACAAGCAATTCTTTTAGGTAAAAACAAAATTAAGGTTCCTGATGAGTTAATATATTATGATGATATAACTACTAATTTTAGCGATGACCCTGATATTACAGAAGAAGATTTAAAAAACGGAAAAATTGTATGGAATATTAAAGCCTCTATTCCGGTAGATAAAGAAATAAAAGATTGGATAACAAAAGAAAAGGTTGATATAGACAAACTTATGTATAAACTAATTAAAAATTTTTATGAAACAGTAAAAAATATTCCTAAAAAAGCAAGTTTGTGATATAGGAATATTTATTAAGGAAGTTATTCAATGCAGCAAGTATGTCAGAGTGTGCATGAATTAATAAATAGCATGTTGTAATAAATGTACCTTACATGTTTTACTCCTGATTATAAATTTATAAAAAAGAAAACTATAAAAATAATCTGATGAAATTATCCATAAAGCTTTTTGCAACCATTCGCCTTTCAACTGGTTTGAAAGTTATTGACATTAATATTGATAAACCGGTTACAGTTTTAGATATGTTAAAAATAGTTTCAGAATCAATAAATTACGATTTAGTTAAAAAACTTATCCGAAACAATAAACTTATACCCGGCGTTATTATTTTATTAGACGGAGTAAACGTTCTTCACCTTCAAAAATTAGAAACACTCATTGATAAAGATACCACAATTTCAATTTTCCCTGCTGTTGCAGGAGGTTGAGTTAACTTACTTTACACCTTGCAACTATCTACTCCCGAAAAACCAATAAGATAGCAATAGACTTATCGTAAATTACAAAAAACAGTACTACCGTAAATTTAGTGGAATAAAGTAAATACAGGAACTTGTCGGGCTTTTGGCAGGTTAGTACTGGTTGCTGGTAGTTGATAGCATACAAAAAAATAGTATTTGTGTGTACGAAAACCTGTTGCCGTAGGCAAAACCATGTCCGACTACCGGCGGATTAGTGAACTTTGTAGTTCAAAACAAAAACATCATAGATGTTAAATACATCTGTGTTCGTTTATAAACTTCTATGTATTAAGCCATTGATTTAATTCAAATTTAATACTCTTTGTACATAAAACAAAAAAACATAAGAAAATCGCAAGTTTTTTTAATTATAGTGTCATATATATGTCGAACTTTTAAATATGTGATATGAAACTTATAAAACATTTAACAATTATTTTTATCGGATTCAGTTTGCTGGCAGCCTGCAATCAAAACAACAAAACAGAAAATGCAGATAATAACCGGAATGTTACAGCTATAAACTCAAGCAAAAACAACAGCTCATCAGAAGCCGAACAATTATATCGTACAAAATGTCTAATCTGTCATGATTTAGGAACTTCCGAAGCCAATGCCGTAGCTCCTCCAATGGTATCCGTAAAGCACCGATACAAAATGAGCTATGACAACAAAGAAGAATTTGTAAAAGCTGTGGTGAACTTCACCGAAAACCCCGATACCAAAAAGGTACTAATGTTGAAAGCCAAAGATAAATTCAACATTATGCCTAAATTAGCTTATAACAAAAAAGATTTAGAAATTATTGCCGCCTATATCTTTGATAATGAACTACCAAACCCAGCATGGTACGATGAACAGTTTAAACAAGAACATGGCGATTTTAAAACCGTACAAAATGTAGATTCTAAAAACCCGGATGTTCTACTGCATAACAAATGTGTTATTTGTCATCAAAAAAGCGAATTACAAGTAAAACAACTTGCACCTTTAGTATCAGAGTTTACTAATGTTTATAAAAAAAAGTACAAAACAAAAACCGAATTTGTAAATGCTTTAATAAACTATGTAAACAAGCCCGATAAAGAAAAAGCATTAATGAATGATGCGGTAAAAAAATATAATTTAATGCCTAAAATGAACTATAATAAAGAAACCATTAAAGCAATAGCTAATTATCTTTATGACAACAGCACGGAAAATATCCGCAAAAACATTGCAAAAATCAGTCCGCAACTTTTAGCTGCAAATTTAAGTCCTGAAAACGTTTATAACAGTCGTTGCAAAATTTGTCATGATGTGGATAAAGCAAGAAACGAGATATTAGCACCGCCAATGATTAATATAAAGAAAAAATACAGTTTTATTTATCCTGATAAGGAAAGCTTTATCAACGGAATAGTTAATTTTACAAAAAATCCGGCTAATGATAAAGCACTAATGTTTGGTGCATTAAAAAGATTTGAACTCATGCCTCAATTAAATTATCCTGAAAAAGAATTAAAACTTGCTGCCGAGTATATCTACAATACAGATTTTAAAAAACCCGCATGGTTTAAATAAATTAATTTTTTTGTTGGGCGGCTACGGGCTTTCCGCTCATAGTCCCGATAATGAAAAATAACAAAACTATAAAATTTAAAGGAGCTCATTTCAATCGCTCTTTTAATTTTAGTTTTGTATATTTTTCACAATCGGGAGCTATCCGCTTCAATCCCTGCCGCAAGCACACATCAAGCCCCTCGCGGCACCAAACCAGTCAGCGCGCGCAAGCGCACCTGACAGCGTTTGTTAGCAGCAACATCTAACAGCATTTATTTAAGGACTGCCGATATTGTTAAAAAAATTTAATATGATAATTTAAAATCTTATAAAAGCATTATACCCGCCGTAAACCTTTCCTCTTCACCGCGCCTTGCCGAAAAAAATAAATGATTATCTGCATAGGTGCATAAAGCGGAAATTTCAATATTAGCTTCTTTTAAACCTGCGGATAGCAGTTGAGCTTTATTTGCAGCCCATAAATCTAAATAATATTTACCTTTTTCTTTTCCTTCGGAAAAGAATTTATTGTAACCGGGAATGTGTTTTTTAAATTCATTATAAACCAAATCGTCCACCTCGTAATGAGGAGCGCTAATGGATGGACCAATTCCTGCAATAATATACTTGGGCTTGCTGTTAAACCTTTGTGTCATTTTTTCGACGGTTTTTTGAGCGATTTTTTTGTAAGTGCCACGCCAGCCTGCATGTGCTGCAGCAATTACTTTATTTTGTGTGTCAAAAAACAATAAAGGGACACAATCACCTGCCATGACCGTTATGCATACTCCTTTTGTAGCGGTAATCATTGCGTCATTGTCATTCAGCGCTGATGCATAGCTGTAAACACCTTTGGCTTTATCTTTACTCTCTACTATGCTACACTTTGCACCGTGTACTTGTTGTTGAAAAACAAAATTATTTAGGTCTATGTTTAGCTCTTGTGCTAAATTTTTACGATTTTCTATTACCTTTTGAATGTCCGTTGCCGTATAAAGGCTCATATTGCCAAAATATTTAGTACTTACATAGTGTAGAATACCTGATTTTTGCGAAAAAATCTTAAATTGAAAACATTTCTTTTTGTTCATATATTTTATTTCTTAATAAATTTAATCAAGAGCACCGAACTACCTACATAAAATTTGCCGAATATAAAAAAAAACTTCATCTTTGTATTTTAATTTAAATTAAATAAAAATAAGCAAGTTCGGTTTTCATTTTTTATTATTATACTTGTCTGCCTCAGGGTGGATTGTTGCCGGATATATTATTTTATTCAAAAAACAATACAGATATGGAAATTTCTATAAATCAGGTGCTTGATGCATTAAAAAAAGTACAATACCCTGAAAAAAATCAGGATATTGTATCTTTAAAGATGGTAGAAGCCATTAAAATTGAAGGAAAATCAATCAGTTTTTCGGTTTTTTTACCTTCATTTAACAGCCCGTTTAAAAAATCAATCGAAAAAGCCTGTAAAAAAGCTATTCAAGATGCTTTTGGAGATGATGTGGAGGTAAAAGCAACGGTTACTGCAAAAGTTACGGTGGGGCGTGTGGATAAAACCGTTGAACATCAAAACACCTTACAAGGGGTGAAAAATATTATAGCTATAGCCTCAGGAAAAGGCGGAGTAGGAAAATCTACCGTATCGGTAAATCTTGCTATTTCCTTAGCTAAATTAGGGATGCGGGTAGGTTTACTGGATGCCGATATTTACGGACCTTCAATTCCTAAAATGTTTGGTGTGGAAAAAACAATTCCGGGTATTAAAAAAGTAGCCGGTAAAGACCGTATTCTTCCGGTTGAGAAATACGGAGTAAAAATGTTATCCATTGGCTTTTTTATTAAGCCCGATGATGCTTTAATTTGGCGTGGAGCTATGGCAACCGGTGCTTTAAAACAATTAATTACCGATGGTTTATGGGGCGAGTTGGATTACTTATTAATTGACTTACCTCCCGGAACCAGCGATATTCATTTAACTATGGTACAAACGGTACCGGTTACGGCAGCAATTATCGTCAGCACTCCTCAGGATGTTGCATTAGCCGATGCACGAAGAGGTATCGGTATGTTTCAAGCCGATAAAATTGAGGTGCCGGTTATTGGTTTGATTGAAAACATGGCTTGGTTTACTCCGGCTGAATTACCTGAAAATAAATATTATATTTTCGGTAAAGAAGGCGTGAAAAAATTGGCAGAAGAGAAAAACATTCCACTTTTGGGACAAATTCCTTTAGTACAGTCTATTCGTGAAGGCGGTGATATTGGAACTCCTTCGGCATTGGAAGATACACCTTTGGGTAAAGCCTTTTTGGATTTAGCAGAAAATGTTGCCGAAAAAGTGGAAGAAAGAAATAAAACACTTGCACCTACGGCAAAAGTGGAAATTGACCCGAATGCAAGTTGTGCGTCTAATTAGCAGCTGAAATTATTAATACGTTTGGCAGGATATCAACGGAAAAAATACCTGCCAAACGCTTTTAGAAAAAATATGGAGAAGAAAGCAAACAATAAGTTGGAAGAACGTATTTATCAAGCAATTGACAGTGTTCGTCCTTATTTGCAAACCGACGGAGGAGATATTGCATTTGTTGAATTAACCGATGATAATGTGGTTAAAGTTAAATTATTGGGAGCATGTTATGCCTGCCCAATGAGTTTACAAACACTTAAATTAGGGGTAGAGCGTACTATAAAAAACGCTGTGCCTGAAATAAAATCGGTTATTGCCATTGATGGCGAATTATCCGGCGAGCTTTAATTTTCTTTTTATCTTCTTGTTTGAATTTTTCAGAATATCCATCCGTAGATATGCAAATTACACCCCATTTGCTTATTACCTTAAATACCAATTTGAAAGTACTTATTTAAAATCAAAATAAATTTGATTTTTATTTCAATATTTTACTTTGTTTTTATTAGAATATTGTAATTTTGTCCGCTGTTTTCTGAAAATATTTAATTATGAAAGTTGCAGTTGTGGGTGCTACCGGCATGGTTGGCGCAGTTATGTTACAAGTTTTGGAAGAGAGAAATTTTCCGGTTGATGAATTAATTCTTGTTGCTTCGGCAAAATCTACCGGTAAGGAAATAAGTTTTAAAGGTAAAAAGTATAAAATTGTTTCTTTGCAGGATGCCGTAAAGCAAAAACCGGATATTGCTTTGTTTTCGGCAGGTGGTGATGTTTCGCTGGAATGGGCACCCAAATTTGCATCCGTAGGGACTACTGTAGTTGATAATTCTTCTGCTTGGCGCATGGATAAAAGCAAAAAGTTGATTGTTCCTGAGATAAATGCACATTTATTAAGCAAAGAAGATAAAATTATTGCTAACCCGAACTGTTCAACTATTCAAATGCTTATGGTTTTAGCTCCTTTGCATAAACACTATAAAATTAATAGGGTTGTGGTTTCTACTTATCAATCAATTACAGGTACAGGCGTAAAAGCTGTTAGGCAAATGGAAGATGAACGTGCCGGCAGGGAAGGGGAGAAAGCCTATCCGCATCCTATTGATAAAAATTGCTTGCCTCATTGCGATGTTTTTACCGACAACGGATATACCAAAGAGGAGATGAAATTGGTAAACGAAACCCGTAAAATTCTAAGCGATGAAAATATTCGTTTGACAGCTACGGCTGTTCGTGTACCTGTTGTTGGCGGGCACTCCGAAGCGGTTAATTTAGAATTTGAGCAGGACTTTGATTTACAAGCTGTGCGTGAATTACTTTCCGAAACACAGGGAGTTGTTGTTCAAGATGATATTGACCATAATATTTATCCGATGCCGATTCGTGCAAAAAATAAAGACGAAGTCTTTGTGGGGCGCATTCGCCGTGATTTTTCTAATCCAAACAGTTTAAATTTATGGATTGTAGCCGATAATTTGCGTAAAGGAGCAGCCACAAACACTATTCAAATAGCCGAATATTTGTTAAGTAAGGGGCTTGTATAGAGTGTTTTGTATTCAGGCTGCGATATAGCTTATTTCAAATTTAGCTTTGTACATTTTAATAGATAAATATACTAATTTTTCTGCTTTTTCTTTTGTCTTGATACAAAAGAAACAAAAAATTAAGCTGCGTTGTTCATTTAATATAGCATTTAGCTCGTAGGATGTAATTTTGCCGGAGCTAGTTGTGGAGTTTCTTCTTATTCTTTTTTCAATTCATCAATTTCTTTCACACTTAAACCTGTTATTTCTGCAATTGTTGTAGTATCAAATCCTTTGTCAATCATGCTTTTGGCAACTTCAATTTTCCCTTCAATTTTCCCCTCTTCTTTTGCTGTTTCTAATGAGTTTTTTAAGTCTCTGTAATATTTTAAGCTATCTTCATATTCTTGATATTCTTTTTGCGAAAATTTTGAAATTTCAGCTGTTTCAAATAATTTTAAAAAAATATTTTCTTTTAATTTTTCGGGGATTCTATCCAATTTGTGTAGATTTTTTAAGATAAAAAGCCATTTTTCAAATCGCGTTTCTAATTCTTCTGCTGTTTTGTTAAACTTTGGCATTTCAAGATAAATAAAGGTTAATTTATCATAAAATACTTTTTTTGTACCAATATCTGTAAGCTTAACATCATATCGGAATTTTTCAGCTTCATTTTTGTCTTCATCAAATACAAAATCAAGAATAGCTATTGTATATACTTTTTTTAATTCAAAGCTCCAATCACTGCCTATAACCGCTTGCTCACGAATTGGAAATGTAGAATAATAAAGAGTTCGGTCTTTAAAGAATTTCTGTTTCGTTTTTTGCAGCTCTACAATAAATTTTTCTCCTTTTTCATTTGTGCAATATAAATCAAAAACAGCTTTTCTGTTTAATTCGGTAGAAGCAAGGTTTTCGTTTTTCAGATAACGGAGTTCGGTAAT
This sequence comes from Bacteroidales bacterium, assembly GCA_026988445.1. GTDB lineage: Bacteria > Bacteroidota > Bacteroidia > Bacteroidales > NBLH01 > NBLH01. Next base: position 211 of record JALSLF010000483.1, on the reverse strand, counting down.
TTTGCCCTGTTCTTTTTTTAATAATTCATTTAAAAAATCGAGTAATAAATCTTTATTGGGCTCTTCACCGAAAAGCCGTTTAAAACCATAATCAGTAAAAGGGTTTATATATTTTTCTCTAAACTCGTTCATTTTGGATTTGTTTATTTACAAATTTACAACAAATTTATTTAAGGACAATTTTTTTCTTTAGTGAAATGCTTAGTATGCT
>JALSLF010000482.1 GCA_026988445.1 Bacteroidales bacterium | reverse complement strand
CTCCTACTCCAAAACGCGGAAAACGTAATGAAAGTGCTTTTTTATTATATATTGCAGAAAAAATTGCCGATATACATAATGTAGATTTACAAACGGTAGCAAATATTACCACCAAAAATGCAGAAAATTTATTTGGTTTAACAAATAAATAAGCTATTTAATATATATTTATGCTTAAAAAAATGAATAAACATACTTCAATATTATTAATTTATACCGGTGGAACGATTGGAATGATAAACGATCCGGAAACCGGAGCTTTACGCGCATTTGATTTTGAACATATTTCGGCAAAAGTACCGGCTTTAAAAAGATTTGGTTATAAAATACATAGTATTTCATTTGATAAACCTATTGATTCATCGGATATTCATCCTGAGGTATGGATAAAATTGGCAGAAATAATTCAAGAAAATCATGACCAATATGATGGTTTTGTAATTTTGCACGGAACGGATACCATGTCCTATTCTGCATCAGCATTAAGTTTTATGCTTGAAAATCTGCATAAGCCCGTTATTTTTACAGGCTCACAACTGCCTATTGAAACTATTCGCACCGATGGTAAAGAAAATATCATTACTTCAATAGAAATAGCAGCAGCCAAACGAAACGGAAAACCAATTGTGCCCGAAGTATGTATTTACTTTGAAAATCATTTGTACAGGGGAAACCGAACCCGAAAATACAATGCAGAATATTTTGATGCCTTCGAATCACCTAATTATCCGGCATTGGCAATTGTGGGGATACATATTAAATATAATTACGATGCCATTCATTATCCAAAACATGATAAACTCATAAAAATAAATAAAAAATTAGATTCTAATATCGGTATTTTAAAATTATTCCCCGGTATAAAAAAAGAATTTGTCCAAGCAGTTTTATCAACAAAAGAACTAAAAGCTGTTGTAATGGAAACTTTTGGTTCGGGAAACGGTCCTACCGATGATTGGTTTATTGAATTATTAAAAGAAGCAATAGAAAAAGGCATAATTATTTTAAACATTACACAATGTAATGCAGGAAGCGTAGAACTGGGACGATACGAAACCAGTGCCCGTTTTTCAGAAATCGGAGTAGTTAGCGGAGGAGACATGACTACCGAAGCAGCCATTACTAAATTAATGTTTTTACTGGGGCAAGATTTAAATAATTCAGAGCTAAAAAACTATTTACAAAGGTCTATTGCCGGTGAAATAACATTAACAAATGATTATTAATACATTAAAACTTTTTTATTTGAGAAAAAACCTTTTATATTTGTCATACAAAAATGAGAATTTATATAATATCAAGCAATCTCAATAAGATAACATACTGTATTAAAGCAATTTATACCAAATAATGATTGTTATGATAAAATATGGATAAACTATTTTTGACAAATAAACAAGATAATTTAGGCATTCATCAAAAATGTGTTGTTAAAAAGAAAAGATATAATTATTGAATGAAACAAGCCCCGTGAACGGGACAGGCTATGATTAAAATAATTATTAAGCCCACAGGGCAATGATTATTTTAATCATGCGATTCCATGAGACCATTTAAAATAATAAAAATAAACTCATGAAAATTTTCATAATAGATTTTTTTTTATAATTTCGGCACGTAAAATTGTCCTTCGTATAGGTCATTAAGGAGAGGTGGCCGAGTGGTCGAAGGCGCACGCCTGGAAAGTGTGTATACCTCAAAAGGGTATCGTGGGTTCGAATCCCACTCTCTCCGCAGTATAACAGGATATAATTAAAAGTAAATAATAAGTATTAATTAAATTTAAAAATTCAAAAGATCGACTATGAAAAAATTTTTTGCGCTTGTAGCCATAATCGGGATGCTCTTAGGAGCTAATACTGTTGTGTATGCTCAAAATGAACAGGATACAACTCAGAACGAAACTGTTGATCAAACGGTACAAGACTCTGTACCTGCCACTACTGTTGACGAAGCAACAACAGAAGTAAAAGAAGGTTTGCAAGAAGGTGAAGTACCTATGCATCAACAGATTAAAAAGAAATTTATTGAAGGTGGTGCCTCATTTATGACCACAGTTTTATTGGCACTTATTTTAGGTTTGGCAATTGCTATTGAAAGAATTATTTATTTGAATTTAGCAAGTACCAATACCAAAAAATTATTAAGTAACATTGAAACTGCATTGGACGAAGGTGGTATTGATGCTGCAAAAGAAGTTTGCCGTAACACAAGAGGTCCTGTTGCCAGCATTTTCTATCAAGGTCTTGACCGCTCCGACGAAGGTATTGATATGGTTGAAAAATCAGTAATTGCCTACGGTAGTGTTCAAATGGGACTTTTAGAAAAAGGTTTGTCATGGTTAGCTTTATTTATTGCTTTGGCTCCTATGTTAGGATTTATGGGAACAGTAATCGGTATGATTGATGCATTTGATTCAATTCAAGCTGCCGGTGATATTTCTCCCGCATTAGTTGCAGGTGGTATTAAAGTGGCTTTGATTACAACCGTTTCCGGTTTGATTGTTGCAATTATTCTTCAAATTTTTTACAATTATATCGTTTCTAAAGTAGATAGCATTGTAAACCAAATGGAAGATGCTTCTATTTCGTTAATCGATATTTTAGTAAAATACAACACGAAAAAATAATTTGCTTTGAACTTTTATTACCTTATTAGGTATCTATATTTCTTTTTCAAAGCTAAATATTAAAAAATTATCGTATGAATAATATATCAAAAATAACTTCAGTTTTGCTTTATGTACTTATGGGTATATCAGTAATCTTACTCATTATGTTTGCAAAAGCAACTGCCGGAATTGAGGATGGAACTGATTTTGATACCCAAATATCATTGTACGGAAGTACATTGGATATGTTCATGTACTGGGCATATATTCTATTAGGTATTGCTACGGCAGCTGCAATTATTTTCCCATTGATAAAAATGTTTACACAACCTAAAGAGGCGGTAAAAACATTAATATCAATAGGCATAGTTGCCGTTGTAGTATTCATAGCTTATGCATTAGCAGATGATACAGTACTTAATCTTCCCGGTTATGAAGGAAAAGATAATGTTCCGGGAACATTAAAGTTTGCAGGAACATTGCTTAATACAGCCTATTTGCTGATTACTATTGCTATAGGAAGCATTCTTTATGACGGGATTTCAAAAGTTTTTAAATAAATAATCCGGCTTGCCCGAAAAATATTCGGGCAGCTTTAAATATTTTCAATTATGGCAAGACCTATTCAGGAAATTAACGCAGGTTCAATGGCGGACATTGCTTTCTTGCTGCTCATTTTCTTTTTGGTAACAACTACCATGGATGTAGATTCAGGTATTACACGTAAATTACCACCGATACAAGAGAAACAAAAAAACGATGAAAAAATCAAAGAAAGAAACGTTTATGTTGTTTCCATTAACTATCATAATCAAGTAGCGGTTGAAGGTGAGTTAATGCCGGTTTACAAAATATGTGATGGTGTTAAAGAATTCATTAAAAACCCGAATAATGACCCTAATCTTTCGGAGAAGAAAGAAAAAGATATTCCACTTCTTGGAAAAATGATGGTTTCAAAAGGCGTGGTTTCTTTACAGAATGATAATGGTACATCATACAGTAAATACATTGAAGTACAAAACGAATTGGTTCGTGCTTTTAATGAATTACGTGATGAGTTTGCAATGAAACAATGGGGTAAAAAATATAAAGACTTAACAAAAGAGCAGCAAGACGCAGTTAAGAAAATTTACCCAATGACAATATCAGAAGCTGAACCTAGAAATGTAGGAGGAAAATAATATGGCTAGATTTAAACGTAAAGGAAAAGGCGGTATGCCTGCAATTTCAACAGCATCGCTACCGGACATTGTTTTTATGCTTTTGTTTTTCTTCATGGTATCAACAACAATGCGCGAAGTGGACTTAAAAATTAAAGTTCGATTACCGGAAGCAACGGAAATTAAAAAGCTGGAAAAAAAATCATTGGTAAGCTATATCTATGTTGGCGCACCAATTAAAGCATACCAAGCAAAATTGGGAACAGAACCCAGACTTCAGCTAAACGATGAAATTTCTGCGGTTTCGGATGTAGTTAACTATATTTCTGCAGAACGCGAAAAAATGGATGAAGCTGATATCCCATTTATGACCACTTCTATTAAAGCGGATATGGATGTTAAAATGGGAATCATCACTGATATTAAACAAGAGTTAAGAAAGGCACAAGCCCTTAAAATAAATTACTCTACAAGAAAGAAAATGTAAATTTATTTTATAGATGATTTTTTTAATAGGAGTTCGTTTTGAACTCCTATTTTTGTTTAAGGCTAGATTAAATCATGGATTTTGATTGGACACCCATATTCATAACCCTGAAATTAGCATCAATAACTACTTTTATTTTGCTGATTATAGGAATTCCTGTGGCATACTGGTTGTCTTTTTCAAAATTTAAGTACAAATTCATTGTTGATTCATTGGTAAGTATGCCCTTAGTGCTTCCTCCTTCTGTACTAGGATTTTATTTACTTTTAGCATTTAGCCCAAATAACTTTTTTGGTGATTTTATTAATAATTATCTGGGTTTACAACTTGTTTTTTCGTTTGAAGGTTTAATTTTTGCTTCGGTAATTTTTAGCTTTCCTTTCATGGTACACCCCATTGTATCCGGTTTTAGAGGTATTCCCGAAAACTTAATTGAAGCTGCACAAACTATGGGTAAATCATCGTTTACCATATTAAAAAAAGTACTATTACCCAACATAAAACCGGCTATTCTTACAGGAATGGTATTAAGTTTTGCTCATACCATTGGTGAGTTTGGTGTGGTATTAATGATTGGCGGCAACATCTCGGGTAAAACCAGAGTGGCATCTATTGCTATTTACGACGAAGTGGAAGCTTTAAACTATTCGGCAGCCAATAAATATGCTATGATACTTTTTATCATTAGTTTTTCTATTTTGCTGGCTGTAAACTATTACAACAAAAAATCGGTAAATACATTTTAACTTAAACCTAAAATGTACAATTATTCCTAAATTATCTTTAACTTTATATGCTAACAAGATAATTATGTGTGATACTTTTGTTTATGTACCAACAAAAAATACTTCCGATAGTATTATTTTCGGAAAAAACTCGGATAGAGAACCTAATGAAGCTCAAGCGATTATTCGTATTCCGGCGAAAACTCATAAAAATAAAAAATTAAAATGCACCTATATCGAGATTCCGCAAGTAAAAGATACTTTTGAAGTTTTGCTGTCAAAACCATTTAATATGTGGGGGGCAGAAATGGGCGCCAATGAACATGATTTGGTAATTGGAAATGAAGCCGTATTTACCAAAATTAAGTTTAAAAAAGATAACTCCGGGCTTACGGGTATGGATTTACTGCGTTTGGCATTAGAAAGAACCTCAAAAGCAGATGATGCACTATATTTAATAACTGAACTTATCGAAAAATATGGACAAGATGCTAACGGAGGCTATAAAAACAAGCTTTATTACCATAACAGCTTTATTATTGCCGATAAACAAAAGGCTTGGGTTTTAGAAACGGCAGGTAAACATTGGGTAGCAGTTCAAGTTCAAGGTTTTCGTTCCATTTCAAACCGGCTTACCATAGGTGAAGAATTTGATTTATCATCAAAAAACATTCAAGATTTTGCATTAAAACGCGGATTTTTAAAAAAAACAGAAACTTTTCATTTTGCAAAAGCATTCTCCGATTGGTTTTACACTTACTTTAGTAAAAGTGCCCGGCGTTAT
>JALSLF010000481.1 GCA_026988445.1 Bacteroidales bacterium | reverse complement strand
ATACATCAATTTTTAGTAAAAAGCTTTTATAAAAAAATGAATAAAGAGGCACATATAGATTAATCAGGATTTTCAATAATGCGCTTTAATGTTTTTTTACTTACAGCAGAGTATGCCTTATCATTATAAAGCATAGAAAAGTTATTATGACACAAGCCTAAACAAGGATGTTCACCCAGCTCATCTTCGCTAAAATACTCCAACAGCCATTTTTTAAGTATTTTCTGTGTTCCGGCATCGGTACATGCTTTTCCTGTACAAATTTTAACTTTAATCATGTTTTCATTTTCTTTTTCTTTGCAGCAGGAAACAGAATATTATTTAAAATCAGACGGTAACCGGGTGAATTCGGGTGCAAATCAAGATTGGTTTTTGGATCACCTACATAATGCTGGTAATCTGCAGGATCATGCCCACCGTAAAATGTCCAAGTTCCTTTACCAAATTCACCATGTATATAGCGTGCTTCATTATAAGCCTTTAATTCGCCCATAATCAACACATTAGACTTGATTAAATCTTCGTTAAAAGCAGTTGTTTGTCCCATAAAACCACGAATAATTTTTTCATGATTTTGGCAAAGCATAGTAGGTACAGGGTCCCATTTAGCAGAAAAATCAAAAAGTGTAAAATAGTCCTTATCTCGAGGAACTTTCCGGTAATTGGTAACATCTATATCCGAAAATTCATATTCCATTGGATTGGTACTGATTTTAAAATCTTTAAAAGCAAAAGTTTTAGAATACTCCAATTTGCTTTGTGCATCAGCATCCATTGGATCTCCATCAAACATGGGTGCACAAATATCAACATTCTCAGCCGATAGAGCAATATCGTATGTATCGGTTGCCGAACACATGGCAAACAAAAATCCGCCACGTGCTACATAATTTTTAATACTTCGTGCTACAAATTTTTTCAATTCCGAAACTTTTGAAAAGCCCAATTCGGCAGCCGAAGCTTCTAATTCATTTTTATTTTCCTGATACCATGCCGTATTCGCATAATTGCCGTAAAACTTTCCGTACTGTCCTGTAAAATCCTCATGGTGAAGATGCAGCCAATCGTATTTTGATAAATCTCCGGCAACAATTTCTTTATCGTAGATAACATCATAGGGTATTTCAGCATAAGTAAGCACCAGCGTAACCGCATCGTCCCAAGGAAGTTTATTTTTAGGAGAATATACCGCAATTTTGGGTGCTTTTTCCAATTTAACCCGGTCCATATTAATATCAGGGCGAGCAATTTCATCAAAAATTTTTTGCGCCTGAAAATCAGCAATTACATTATAACTCACTCCGCGAATCATACACTCTTCTTCAATTTCGCGATGATACGGAGCTATAAAACTTCCTCCGCGATAATTTAACAACCAACTGATTTCTATATTGTTTTGCAAAGTCCAATAAGCAATACCATAAGCTTTCAGATGATTTTTTTGTGTTTCATCCATAGGTATCAGCAAATAAGATGCAGACAATACCTGCTGAACAATCAAGAATATTAAGAGAAAAGCAATACGCATTTTAATAATTTTAATGCAAGAAAACATTTATTCCTTCAGAATAGAACTCGGCAAAAGCCGTTTTATTGCCCAATTTAGCTTCTATTAATTGCTTAAAAAGGTGCATCAATATCACCACCGGGGAAAGCCGGTAAATCACTATCCTGTATTGTTGGGGGTGATACCTCTTCATTCATTTTTGAGCCCACTACAACGCCTGCAAGCTCATCTAAACCGATAGGAGAAAACTCACTGGCATCAAATTCTTCAAACTTAGCCAACTCATCACGAAACTTAAGTTTTACATCGGTAACAGCACCGTTTCTGTGTTTTGCAATAATAATTTCAGCCAAACCTTTGGTTGAATTTCCATCATGGTCTTCGGTAATACCGTATTTTTCCGGTCGGTGGATAAAAATAACCAAGTCGGCATCTTGCTCAATGGCACCTGATTCACGTAAATCGGAAAGTTGAGGTCGTTTATCGCCGGAACGCATCTCTACCGAACGGTTTAACTGAGATAGTGCAATAATAGGTACATCTAATTCTTTTGCAATAGCCTTTAAACCTCTTGAAATAGTACTCACTTCTTGCTCACGATTACCTTTTGTTTCCGGTGTTCCGGTCATCAACTGCAAATAGTCAATAATTACCATTTTTATTCCATGCTGGGTTTTTAAGCGCCGGCATTTTGCACGCAGTTCAAATAAAGATATTGCAGGCGTATCATCAATAAAAATAGGTGCATCGTTTAGATTTTTTACTTTCATTTCTAATTGTTGCCACTCATAGTCCGCCAGTTTCCCACTACGCAATTTTTCGCTACCTAATTCGGTTTCAGCAGCGATTAAACGATTAACCAACTGCAAAACAGACATTTCCAGCGAAAACAGCGCAATAGGAACTTGATGATTTACGGCCATATTACGTGCCATTGATAAAACAAAAGCAGTTTTCCCCATCGAAGGACGCGCAGCAATAATTACTAAATCAGAAGGTTGCCAACCTGAGGTTACCCTATCTAAGCTGGTAAAGCCGGAAGGTACTCCACTTAAGTTGTCTTCCCTTTGCGAAGCTTCTTCAATTTTTTCAATAGCCGTATTAATTACCTGTGAGATTTTAACGGCTTCGTTGTTTACATTCCCTTCGGCAAGCTGAAAAATGGATTGTTCGGAAAAATTCAACAAATCCAACACATCTACACTATCATCATAAGCCTGCCGCTGAATATCCGAAGCAACCCTTATTAATTCACGTTGAATATGCTTTTGGGCTATGATACGTGCATGAAATTCTAAATGCACAGCCGAGCCAATTTTTCCCGTTAAAGTTGATATATAGTAAGCTCCTCCAATTTCCTCAAGTTGATTTCTTTTGCGCAATTCTTCAGTAACGGTTAGCATATCTACCGGTTTGTAATCACTGGATAAATCAACAATTGCGGCATAAATTTTTTGATGTGCTTCGAGATAAAAACTTTCCGGGCGTAAAAAATCCAGTACTTCTAAGGCTGCATTTTTTTCAAGCATAATTGCACCTAATACTGCTTCCTCAAGTTCTAATGCCTGTGGAGGTATTTTACCTAATTCAGTACTTTCAGCTTTGGGTTTTGATGTGTTTTTCTTTTGAGCCATTGATTTAGTCACTTAATGGTATTATTAATCGTACTATTTTTTGTAAATTTTATTTTACATTTTTACAAATTGAGCCAAAAAAAAGAGGTATATACCCTCTTTTTTGCATTTATTTAGCATATTATTATTCAGCATATTCACCCATTGCAATAAATTTTTCACTTCTTTTTTGCAATAATTCTTCGGTTTCTATGCTTGTTAATTCAGCCAAGTGTTTTTTAATTTCAGCTTTTACTGTTTCAAAAGTTGTTTCGGGGTCAACATGTGCACCACCAAGCGGCTCTTTAATTATTCCGTCAATTAAACCGTTTTTCAGCATATCGTGCGGGGTCAGCTTTAAAGCTTCGGCAGCTTCTTGTTTATGATCCCAGCTGCGCCACAAAATTGAAGAACATGACTCCGGCGAGATAACTGAATACCAAGTATTTTCCAGCATCAATACTCTATCTCCAATACCAATACCAATGGCACCGCCTGATGCACCTTCGCCAATAACAATACAAATAATGGGAACTTTAATTCCAAACATTTCGTATATATTTCTTGCTATAGCTTCGCCTTGACCACGCTCTTCGGCTTCTAATCCGGGATATGCTCCGGGGGTATCAATTAATGTAACAATAGGCTTGTTAAATTTTTCAGCTAAACGCATTAATCGCAGGGCTTTACGATAACCTTCGGGATTTGCCATGCCAAAATTACGATATTGACGCATTTTGGTATTTACTCCTTTTTGTTGCCCGATAAACATAACTGTTTGTCCGTCAACAGAGCCAAAACCACCCACCATAGCTTTATCATCTTTAACGTTTCTATCACCATGCAACTCTATAAACTCACCATTGGTAGTAGCCTTAATATAACTTAAGGTATAAGGACGCTCAGGATGACGCGATACCTGAACTCTTTGCCAAGGGCTAAGGTTTGCATATATTTGCTTGCGGGTTTCAACAATTTTATCTTCAAGTTCTTTAATGGTTTTA
>JALSLF010000480.1 GCA_026988445.1 Bacteroidales bacterium | reverse complement strand
AATTGCATTTTTAGACGATAAATGGCAACTGCACAAACAAAAAATACAATTTGCGGGAAAAGACCAAATAATATCCTATCAAACAAATTACAAAGCCCTTTTACTATTGATTGATCCTGATGAAAAAATACCGGATGCAAGAACACATGAATACCGGATAATAAAAAACAAGAAAGAAATTCAATTTAATAATGAGTTATTTTCTTTGCAAGCAAATGAATTAAAAGACAGTGCGTTTATTTACATCATACATCATTGGATTAAACCGGTAATTAAGCACGAACAGCAAAAAGAATATACTTTTGCACAAAGATATTGGACTGTTAATTATTTGCCTGAAGAAAATTTTTCAGCTTCTGCTAAGTTTTATTTCGATTTGTCTTATGCATTAGATGGAAGATTGGCAAAATACGGAGCAGAAAAACTTCGCCTGTTGTATCGTGAAAATTCCAACAGTAATTGGCAAATTATTGAAAGTAAACAAATCAATGCAGGCAGAAAGAGCTATTTTCTTTTAAGTTTGCTAAAAAAAGGAGATTACACTATTGCAGTAATAAAATAAAATTACAGATATTACAACAAATACCTTATTAAAGAGAAGCTTGCAATATGTATATATTCGTACTTAGGCTTAGTTTATTTTTGTAGAAAAAAAATGAATATGACAAAAATTAATAAACATATTGATTTAGAATTTTACGATAAAATTGCTGAACTATTAATAAATGCACGTAATAAAGTTATTCAAACAGTTAATAAAACAATGGTTTATACCTATTTTGAAATTGGACATATCATCGTAGAAGAAGAACAAAAAGGGCAAGAACGTGCAGAATATGGGAAAAAAATCCTTAAAGAATTATCTCAAAAATTGCTGAAAAATTTCGGAAAAGGGTTTTCAGAAACAAATTTAAAACAAATGAGACAGTTTTATTTAACATATTCAAAAAGTCAGACACTGTCTGACCAATTGAGAAAAACCGAAACTATATCTCGAAAATCAAACAATATTGATTTTCAATTAAGCTGGTCTCATTATCTGTTTTTAATGAGAATAGAAAATAAGAGTGAAAGAAAATTTTATGAAAAAGAATCTATTGAAAACAATTGGAGTTTAAGAGAGTTAAAAAGACAATTTAATTCAGCCTTATACGAAAGATTAGCTCTAAGTAGGGATAAAAAAGGAATAAAAGAACTTGCTGAAAAAGGTCAAATAATTGAAAAACCCCAAGATAGTTTAAAAGACCCTTATGTATTAGAATTTTTAGATTTACCCGAAAACTATAAATATTCGGAAAATGAGTTGGAGCAGCAACTTATTGATAAATTGCAACATTTTCTTCTCGAGTTAGGAAAAGGTTTTACATTTGTAGGAAGACAAGTTCGGCTTTCATTTGAAGAAAAGCATTTTAAAATAGATTTAGTTTTTTATAATAGACTATTAAAATGTTTTGTTCTGATTGATTTAAAAATCGGAGAACTAACACATCAAGATATAGGACAAATGCAAATGTATGTAAACTATTACGATAGAAGAATTAAGTTAGAGAATGAAAATAAAACTATTGGAATAGTTTTATGTAGAGATAAAAATGACGCCATTGTTGAAATTACTTTACCTGAAAATAATGAACAAATTTTTGCAAGTAAGTATTTGACAATTCTACCAAGTAAAGAAGAATTAAAAAAATTAATTGAAAATAAAAGTGAAAATGAATAATAAGGCGTTATTAAAAATACCGGAATAAAATTGTAGAATTTATAACAGCAGCTTAATGGTACAAATATTGCTGCATTTTTATTCTCAAAAAATCAAATAAATAATGAATCGGATTTTATTATTACTTAGTATTTTACTAATTCTTTTCCCAATAAAGAGTATTAGCCAAACAGCAAGTAAAATTGTTCCGGAACAAATATATTGGCTTGCCGATGGTAAAGTTATTGATATAAACCGTGCACAATCGGGTATTCCTTTGCCTGAAAAATTGGAAATTGCTCTTGTATTGCAAGCAAATCAAAAGCTTAAAGGACAAAAGTTTGAATTTAAATGGTACCGCCGGAGTGAATCAGGTGATTATCCGCTAAACAGTTTTATCAAAACAGTGGAAGATGTAATACAAGGAGAAAACCACCTGATTTTAAAAGTAGGCAGAAGCAATTTAAAAAAAGGCTGGGTAAAAGTACAAATAGAAGCTGAAATTGACGGAAAACTGCTTGATTATGAAGACAAACAAGAGTTTTGGATAAACTTATTGTAAGTACTATTTTTATCATGCACATATCTGGTATGAATGTTGTAGTTTTATAAACAAAATATTAAAACTCAAACAATGAAAAGGATACTATTTCTATGGTCGATTCTACTTTTGCTTTTACCTTATGGAGTAAATGCGCAAAGAGTTAGTAAAATAGCACCGGTAAAAGTATATTGGCTTGCCGATGGAAAAATGTATGACATAAATGCAGTTCAATCCGGCATTAAAATGCCCAAAAGACTTGAGCTAGTTGTAGTTTTAAGAGCAAATCAGCAATTACAAGGACAAAAATTTGAATTCAAATGGTATCATCGGGGTCCTACTCGTGATTATCTTACCAATAGTTTTGTAAAAAAAGTAAACCTTAATTCAGGAGAAACACAAATCACCTTAAAAGCAGGTATTAATAACCTGAAAAGGGGATGGTGGAAAGTACAAGTAAATGCCTATATAGACCGCAAACCCTTAAGTTACCAAAACAAACCGATATTTTGGATAAAAATTTTGTAAGAAAAATAGACAAGCAAATCTTTTAAATCCAATAAAAATAAAGTAAATATAGAATAAATGTTCTGCTTTTGGCAAATTGTTGCTGGTTACCGGTTGC
>JALSLF010000479.1 GCA_026988445.1 Bacteroidales bacterium | reverse complement strand
ATCTGCGGATAAAACATTTGCCGCAAGCAGAGTTACAATCAATGGTCTTTGCGGTTAAAACAAAAGCATGAAGATAGCGATAGCTTTTACAAAACAATAGTGTTTACGTGTACGAAAACCGGTTGCCACAGACAAACCATGTCCGACTACCGGCGGATTTATGCCATGAGTGTTCTTTATGCTAAAAAACAAAAACATCGTAGATGTTTTAAATATCTGCGTGTATCAGTGCAAATCTGCGGATAAAACATTTGCCGCAAGCAAACCATGTCTGACTACCGGCGGATTTGTGCCCTGAGTGTTCTTTCTGCTTAAAAAACAAAAATATCAAAGATGTTTACAATATGTCCAACTACCCCTACAAAACCAATTTATATTTTTTCCATTAAAATTGTGGTAGAGTCATTATTTTGTTTTTACCAGACCGGTACTCATTAAATTTAGCGTTTAAATATAAAACTTTCCAATATTTTAATTACCATTTTAAAATTTTATAGTATATTTATACTTTTCATTTTCAGATATACGTTAATTAAAGACGACAAAAAAGATTTCTGATGGAAAGTAAAGAAAATCAAAAGCAAAAATCAAAGCCAAAGTTTGAAAGTACAGCAATATTAAAAAATGCATTGCATGATGCAGAACTATTACTGGCACATGCTGCTGAATATGGTATTGAAGTAGATGTAAAACATATAAAAGCAGTGGTAGATGCCAAAGCAAAAGAACAAACAGAGAGCTGGACAGAACAAGACGAAATAAACCTTTGGCTGGCTTATCAAACCATTTCAAAACTAATACAGCCTGTTACTATTGACAGTATTCGTGCATCTAACGAGAAAGAAGAAGTTCCAGGAGGAATATTTGCCAAACTTTTTAATATAAAAAGAAAACGTTCATTGGTTCGTCGCTCTGTACGTTGGTATTCCGGATTTGCACTTATTTCAATGCTTTTTATGCTGGCTTTACAAATTTATTCTTTGCAAGGAACCAAGTATTTATCCAACTTGGAAGCAGGCATGAAACGCTTATCGGAAATTGAAGACCGTACGCAACAGTTAGTATTGATGAACTCGAATGATCGCTCAATTTCTATGGAGCAAGATAAGCTAAGTGCAGAAATGGACGAAAAAATTCAGGAAGTTGAAAGTAATATTCAATTATTGGAAAGTTGGTTGGATTTCACCTATAATATCTGGTCAAAAAGTCCTAAACATATTCATGAAAGCATGAAAGCAAGTGCTGCAGACGCATCGTACGGACCACCGGATTTTACAGAAACCGGAGGAACAACCAGAAACATTGTTATTATACAGCAAGCAAAAAGCCTTTTGATTATTCTAAACCAGTATATTCTCCCTTTAATGTATGGTTTGCTTGGCGGTTTTGCATTTGTATTGCGTAGTCTTGCTTCCGAAACCAAATCAATGACTTATACGGCTGTATCAAATATCAAGTTCGCTTTACGTATTCATCTTGGTGCACTTGCCGGTTTAGTAGTAGGTTTTTTATGGGGCGATATTTCATC
>JALSLF010000478.1 GCA_026988445.1 Bacteroidales bacterium | reverse complement strand
GCTTAAGTTTAATTACCCACTATTTTTAACATAGACCCAAGATTAATTTACATCAGACTTCTGAAATTTCTTTTTCACCCAAGCGGGAGTAACCATGGCTCCAATGATTAAATAAGGATAATAAGTTATTAAACGCCAAAGTGTAGCCATAACCACTACAATACCCGCAATTTCCGGTAAAAAATCACCCAGATACTCGGTAAAAACCCACTCGCTAAAACCGCTACCACCCGGAGTGGGGCTTACCAACATAATAATCCACATTACCAGCTGGCGGGCATACAAAAGCACATGATCGCTTACTGTAAAAAATGCCAAGAACATTGCATTTACTACAAAATAGCGCGAGGTCCATGAAAAAAAAGTTGCTCCAAAAGCTTTTACCCAAAACCCGAAGGGTTTTTTTCGTAATTCGGCAGAGCTTTGCATGATTTCATTACCGGCTTTTGCCGCATTGTATCTCCATTTGCGCAAAAAACGTATTTTAAACAAATTAATTAATAATCGTTTTATTGCTCGCGGATTTTTAAAAAGCCCGTAAGACAATAATATAATGTATGCAAGTTTAATTGAATAGCCAATCATTGCAGCCCAATACAATTCAGTGGCCGTTTGACTTGAAACAGGAAAAAGTTCAGCTCTGCTAATGAGCAGAACCATTATCGGAAACATAATAATAAAATACAATTCGTCTAAAAATGAGGTTGCCATAACAACAGCTGTACTTCTGCCAACACTAATACCTTCTTTATTCACAAAAATAACTGCTAAACCGGTACCACCAACAGCCGAAGGAGTTATTGCCGAAGTAAATTCCCAAAGAAAAATTACACGAATTGCCTGCCGCCAAGTAAAATCATTATCGGTTAGTATGCGAATACGGATAATGTACCCGATATCGCGAAAAGCCATTAAAACAAAAGCGATAAAAAGCCAAAATGCAGCATTCCACGAAAAATGTACCACATCAAATGCTCTGACATCAAAATTGCGGTAGAGCATAAAAGCAACAACACCCAAACCGATTAAAACCGGCCAAATCATTTTTCGGGGACTTATTTTAGAGGCTATACTCTGTTCGTTATTTTTCAATTCAGGCATAAAAATATGAGTCTAATCCGGTTAAAAATGCAAAATTATAAATTTATACCGGTTTTATTACATTTGTCCTGTTAACTTTAGTTAAATAAAAGATGAACTTAAGTAAAAATGCATCTGCACATATATCAATTCTTGCGGCAAATATTATTTATGGTTTAAACTATACTATTGCAAAAGAAATAATGCCTAATTACCTACAACCCTATGCTTTAACAATATGTAGAGTTACTGCGGCAAGTATATTATTTTGGGCTTTAAGTTTTTTTTATAAACCGGAAAAACTTGCTTCGAGAGATATAAAAGCACTAATTTTTGCAGCTGTATTTGGTGTAGCCATAAATCAATTAATGTTTTTAAAAGGATTAAATTATACTACACCTATTGATGCCAGCATAATAATGACCATAAATCCGGTTTTGGTTTTATTAGTATCAGCAATTGTTGTAGGAGAAGTCATAAATTTCCGTAAAATTAGCGGGATAATTATTGGAGCAACCGGTGCAGTTCTATTAATTCTAATGAGTGGTGGCAAATTAGATTTCAGTACCAATAGTTTTTTAGGAAATGTACTTGTTTTTTTAAATGCTTTAAGCTACGGTATTTATCTTGTGATTGTGAAAACCCTTATGGTAAAATATAAACCGGCAACAGTTTTAAAATGGATTTTTCCTATCGGGTTGTTAATTGTTTTTCCTGTTGGATTTGATGAACTAAACAATACTAACTGGAACACTATTCCAACACAAATTTGGTGGGCAATTACTTATGTATTAGTAGCTACCACTTTTTTAGCTTATTTGTTAAATGTTTACGGCTTACAAAATGTAAATGCATCTACAGTGAGTATTTATATTTACTCTCAACCCGTTATAGCCTCCTTTGTTTCGGTGCTTTTAGGAAAAGATAGTTTAAATACAATAAAAATTCTTGCTACCCTTTTGGTATTTACCGGTGTTTATTTAGTAAGCAGACCCGAAAAGCATTAATATTTAACACTTTAAATTAATTCAAGATTAAAACAAATACTTTTTGGCGATTGAGAAAAATTTTTATTATATACCAAATTTTACAAAAATAATTTTATCTTTGTTAAAGCATCAACTATACTGAATCAGTTATCTGCATATTTAAAATAATAAGAATCCCGGATGACTAATATCTTTTCGTATATCAAAGGCTCAATGCTAATTGTTTTACTATTTGTAAACACAAAATCGATTAGTCAAGTCCCCCCTTTGTACTTTAAGTCGTATTCTATTGAAGACGGGCTTTCGCAAAACACCATTTATTCAATCACACAGGATAAAAAAGGTTTTATTTGGTTGGCCACCCAAAATGGGCTTAATCGCTTTAACGGGTACACATTTAAGTCCTGGTATTACAATGTAGAAAACCCAAATGGATTAAAATCCGACTTTATTAATTCTTTGGCTGTTGACAATTATAACAATATCTGGATTGCCACAATAAGTGGTATAAATTGCTTTATTCAAGAAAAAAATTCATTCCTGTATTTTGATAAAAATAAGAATAAACTAAGCAATAATTATGTTAAGGTAGTTTTTATTGACAGTAATAATTATCTATGGGTAGGTACACAAAACGGATTAAACAGAACAAAAAAACAGTTAACAGATTCCCTTAACGATTCAACATTGCGATTTATTCATTTCCCAACGGACAGCATAAATGAATCAATCAGCAATAACACTATTAACTGCTTATATGAAGATACAAAGCATCAGTTATGGATTGGTACGCAAAACGGATTAAACAAATACAATCCTGAAACAAAAGAGTTTGAACAATACTATTTTACCCAAAAAAACACTTATCATAAAGAAAATGATGTTAATTCAATTATTCAACTTAAAGATAACATATTTTGGGTAGCTACAAAACAAGGTCTTTTTGAATTAAATACAGCAAACAAAAATATTTCAAAAATATCTGATTGGGATTTTTTCAAAAATCAAAAAATCAGCGGTACTTTCACAAAACTATTTAAAGAACCGAACGGGAATGTTTGGATTGGCACCCAAAATTCCGGGCTTATTTTATACAGTTCTAGAAAAAGCAATTTTTCGGTATATAAAAAAGATAACTCAAAAAAACATTCATTAAATTCAAATTATATTCTATCGGTTTATGTTGACAGGTCTTCAACTGTTTTTATAGGTAGCAGGCTCGGCTTAAATATTTCAAAAACCAATATTAATGGTTTTGAAACCTATAACAACTTAAAAGATATTACCTCAATAGCCGGACAAAGTAATGACTCTGTATGGATTGGCACATTTTCAGGGAATTTGGAACTATTTAATCCCGGGAAAAATACATTTAAACACTTTAACTTACCTAACTATTCCGGTTCAAAAACCCCTGTATCAATATATTCCTTACTACCCGACAACAAAAATCAAATTTGGATTGGAACTTTAAAAAACGGATTATTTTTATACAATCACAAAAACAAGAAGTACAAACACTATGTACATAGCAAAAATAAAAACAGTATTTCTGCTAACGGGATTTTTTCTCTAACAAAACAAGGCGATAGTGTTTTATGGATAGGAACCTGGGGAGGAGGTCTTGATAAACTAAATCTGAAAACCGGTATTTTTACAAATTTCAGCTTAAACATAAACAAGAAAGATAAAAATAAAGTATTGATTTCAAATATTCAGCTTGATGGTGAAAATAATCTTTGGATAGCAACATGGGGAAATGGTGTCTATAAATTAAATACAAAAACATTAAAAGCAACAAACTATACAAATCAAGCAAGCAACAAGCATAGCATTTCATCAAATTATGTTTTAATAATATATTTAGATAAATCGGGATATATATGGTTTGGAACAGCTTCCGGATTAAACAAATTTAATACTAAAACCCAAGAGTTTACCCACTTTGGCAAAAATATTGGTTTTGAAAACGAGTTTATCAATAGCATAGAAGAAGACACACATCAGAATTTATGGTTAAGCACCAATAGAGGTATAATAAAATTTAATATCACAAAAGAAACGGTAACAAATTTTGATATTAGAGACGGTTTACAGGATTATGAATTTAACAGTCGTGCAAATATAAAATTAGCTGATGGAAGAATCATTTTTGGAGGAATTTCCGGTTTTAATATATTTTATCCTGACAATGTTCATCAAAGTACATTTAAGCCCAATATTGTAATAAGTAAATTACAATTGTTTTACAAAGATGTAATCCCAGGGAAAAAATATCCAAACGACTTTATACTCAAAAAAAATATTGAAGATACCGATACACTGACTTTTAACTATAAAAATAATGTCATAGGTATAGAATTTACAGCCTTAGACTATACAAAACCGGATATGATAAAGTATGCATTCCGGTTAAAAGGTTTTGAAGATAGCTGGAACAAAACAACATACAAAGACAGATTTGCGCGTTATACCAATCTTTCACCGGGAAACTATATTTTACAGATAAAAGCAAGCAATGCCGATGGAGTTTGGAACAATAATATTAAAGAATTAGTAATAATTATAGAAGCACCCCGGTTTGGTTAACTGTTAAATTTTGGGTAATTACTGTATTGATTTTTATACTATTGGGGCTTATCATACATAAAATAAGAACCAACGTACTTATAAAACAGAAAAAGCATTTGGAAAATCTGGTTAAAACACGTACCAAAGAAATAGAAAATAAAAACACTGAATTAAAAGAAAAATATGAAGAAATTCTTACACAAGAAGAAGAACTAAGAGAGCAAGCTGCTGAACTACAAAGTCTTTCTAACCAATTAAAAGATCATAATGACTCGCTTTCCGAAACGGTAAAAAACCGAACCTTAGAATTAGAAAGAGCCCTGGAAAAAGCAGAAAGTGCACAAAAGCTGGTATCTTCATTTTTAGCAAATCTTTCGCATGAAATCAGAACACCCATGAATGCCATTATGGGCTTTGCACAAATTATAGGAACAAATCCGGACTTAGATGAAACTAAAAGAGGGGAATACACTGCCATTATTGAACAAAATGTACAAGTGCTATTAAATCAAATTGACAGTATAATAGATGTTTCGCGCTTACATACCAATCAATACAAATTTAAAAATATTGTTTTTTCATTAAACAGCGAATTAATATCTTTATACAACGATTTTAAGTTAAAACAAGAACTTTCGGGCAAAAACAATCAGCTTAAATTACATACAAAAATAGATTTAAAACTTAATGCCGACCTAAACAGCATCCGCAAAATTATTTTTCACCTTTTAGACAATGCCATTAAATATACCGACAAGGGTAT
>JALSLF010000477.1 GCA_026988445.1 Bacteroidales bacterium | reverse complement strand
TTAATAAATCCATAACCTGAATTGCTGCACCGATAATTGCCGGCGAAAGTGAATTGGAAAATAAATACGGGCGTGAACGCTGGCGGAGCATATCAATAATTTCTTTTTTTCCTGTGGTAAATCCTCCAAGAGCACCTCCAAGTGCTTTTCCAAGTGTGCTGGTAATAATATCAACACGTTCCATCACATTATGATACTCATGGGTTCCGCGTCCGGTTTTCCCAATAAACCCTGATGCATGACTATCATCAACCATTACCAAAGCATCGTATTTCTCGGCTAAATCGCATATATTATTTAATTTGGCAATGTCTCCGTCCATAGAAAATACCCCGTCGGTTACTATTATACGATGACGCTGCGCTTGTGCCAATTTTAATTGTTCTTCTAAGTCATTCATATCCGAATGTTTGTAACGGTAGCGTACGGCTTTACTCAAACGAACTCCATCTATAATTGATGCGTGATTTAATTCATCCGAGATAATGGCATCTTCTTTAGTGAAAATAGGTTCAAAAACACCGCCGTTTGCATCGAAAGCTGCAGCATAAAGTATGGTATCTTCCATTCCGAAAAAATCGGCAATTTTTTGCTCTAGTTCTTTATGAATATCTTGTGTTCCGCAAATAAAACGTACCGATGACATTCCGTAACCATGTGTATCAAGGGCTTTTTTTGCAGCCTCAATTACTTTGGGATGTGATGATAGACCCAAATAGTTGTTGGCACAAAAATTTAATACTTTTTGTCCGGTATTAAGTTCAATTTCGGCACCTTGTGGACCGGTAATAATGCGTTCCCGTTTATATAAACCTGCTTCATCAATACTTTGAAGCTCTTTTTTTAAAAAATCTTTTAATTTTCCGTACATAATTTTAGATGTTAAATGATTGGTTTTTATTTAAAACAATACCTGTTGTTCGTTACAAATTTATGATAAAAATACTGCGAAAAAAATACTTATGCAACATAAATTAAAATGTATGACGATTAGCGGAAGATGGAAAAGTGCTTGTCTAATGGCATAAGTTTAAAAGCTAAATTGAGCGATTATCTACTTAAACAAGTATCAATCTGTTGATTTAAAAAGATTTACGAGAAAATGCTAATATTGGAAGGTATTCTTGCTTTTTTAATTAGCCTTTTAATATGAATAATTAGCGCTTATTTTTTTACATAATCCCTCAATTTAGATACAAATCAGCAAATTAAATTCCTTAACAAAATCCGGCAAATAGTTTATTTTCATTTTTTAAATTGATGCTGTAAATTATTTTTAATAATTTAGCTTTTTTAATTATCAAAAATATGGGTACTGATAAAACACTTCATCCAAAAGCAAAACATGCGTTAAATGCTGCACTGGCTGGCATAGCAGTATCAATTTCAATACTGTTTATAAAAATAATATGGATAGCTGTATCCGGTCTTTTTATAAGCTTTGGGTTGAGTATATTGAGTATTTTTGCAGCTGCACAAGCACTAAAATTAATTAATCGTCAAAAAAAACAGTACAGAGGAGATAATATGGCTTGGATTGCTCTTATTTTAGGAATTTTATTATTTTTATCGCTTGCTCCTTTCATAATAGAACTTGGTGGCAGATTATTTTAGACCTAAATTGAGTAATTAAAGACCCCAATGGCTATATTTGCATTAATAATAATTTATCTGTTTCTGTTTTACAGATTAATCGTTTCGTGGAGAGAAAAAGATAAGGACAAAAGAAAGTTTGGTATTTACTATACCCTTTTTTGGTTACTTGCATTAATAATTGCAACCGTTATATTTTTCCGCATAGGGTACTAAATTATATATTCTTATGAATCTGAAGAGAAAATTGCATTGATCAAATCCACAGATTTACGAATGATTTCCACAAACAACTTGTGCCTGTTTTAAGAAGGGAATTGCATATTATCCCCCGGCGCGTTTTACTTTATAGCCTTCTTTTTTTAAAATTTCAACTATTTTATCCCTGAAATCACCTTGAATCAGAATTTCTCCTTCTTTTGCCGAACCACCTACGCCGCATTTGGTTTTTAATAATTTGGCAAGGCTTTTTAAATCATCATCCGTACCGATAAAACCGGTAATTAAAGTAACCGATTTCCCTTTACGCCCTTTTTTGTCTAATTGTACTTTTAAGTTTTGTTTATTGGGCGCTAAAGTTTCCGCTTCTTCGTTTTTATCATATTCATATTCAAAATCCGGATTGGTTGAATAAACCGTTCCGAGCCGTTCTTTCCAATCTTTTGCCATAGCGTTAATTATTATTCATTTCTAATAGTCGGTCAATATAATCACGATGATTAGCCAATCGCGGGACTTTATTTTGTCCACCCAATTTTCCACGTTCTTTCATCCAATCATAAAATAAACCCTCGCGTGCTACTTCTATTTTCGGAAAAGCCAAAGAAATATCCTTATACCGTTTGGCTTCATAGTCTGAATTAACCGATTTTAAGGTATTATCCAAAATTTCGGCAAAATGTTCCAGATTATCGGGCATTTTTGAAAACTCAAACAACCACTGATGCCCGCCGTTACGATTTTCGCTCATAAATATAGGTGCTGCAGTATATTCTTTAATCTCTGCACCGGTACGTTCACAGGCTTTTTTCAGTGCAGCCTCTGCATTATCAATAATTAATTCTTCGCCAAAGGCATTAATAAAATGTTTGGTACGACCGGTAATTTTTATCCGAAAAGGATATTTTGAAGTAAACTTAACAGTATCACCAATCATATAACGCCATAAACCGCCATTGGTCGAAATAATCAGCGCATAATTTTTATTCAATTCAACATCTTCTAAAGTAACGGTTTGGGGATTTTCTTTTCCGTATTCTTCCATAGGAAGAAACTCATAAAAAACACCATAATCGAGCATAAGCAACATACCGTTTGAATCGGGATAATCTTGAATGGCAAAAAAACCTTCCGAAGCATTATAGGTTTCCAAATAGTTCATATTTTCCGAAGGAATGAGCTTTTTAAACTGCTCACGGTAAGGAGTAAAACTCACTCCGCCATGCACAAAAAGCTCTAAATTGGGCCAAACATCCAAAAGGTTACTTTTTCCGGTAATCTCTAAAATACGTTTGATTAAAACCAGTGTCCACGAAGGCACACCGGATATATTGGTAACATTTTCGCCAATGGTTGATTTTGCCATCAACTCAATCTTTTGTTCCCATTCATCCATTAAGGCTATTTTTTTTTCGGGAGTTTGAAGCATGCGCACCCAAAATGGCAAATTTTCAATTAAAACCGCCGATAAATCGCCATAGTATAATTCATTTTCGTATTTGTTAATTTGTTGACTACCGCCAATTACCAAAGCTTTGCCCGTAAATATACTATAGCCCGGAAAATTTGATGTATAAAGAGTAATCACATCGCGTCCGCCTCTGAAATGACAATTTTCCAGAGATTCTTTACTTACCGGTATAAATTTACTTTTATCTCCGGTAGTACCCGATGATTTGGCAAACCATTCTATTTCGGTAGGCCACAATACATTTTGTTCTCCTTTTCGTATTCGCTCAATATATTCGGTAAAATCTTCATAATTACGAATGGGAACTTTTGAACAATAATCTTTATAATTTTTAATGGATGAAAAATCGTGTTTTTTCCCAAATTCAGTATTCCGAGCCGTTTTTAAAAGTCCGAAAAGTTGTTCATACTGAACATTTTCGGGATATTCTTCAAACAATTCAATTTGGTTCATCCGTTTTATGGTTGCCCAAGATATTATGGAGTGTATTAATGCCATTCTTTTATTTAGCTTAATGGTTTAGGTTTACAAAGTTAAAAATACTCATTAAAAAACATAGAGGAATTGTTTTTTTTAAGAAATTATTCAAAAGTAAAAGATTATTTATATTTTTACACTGAAATAAAAATTCTTAATTTGATAAATTGCCGGAAGGTGTTCTATTTTCCGCAATTTGAATTTTAATTTATCAAGCATGGATGTTTATATTGATAAACATATAAGTATTTTCGATTTTATCATAGCAGGAATAATGCTTTGGAGTTTCTATAAAGGATATATGCAAGGCTTTATTGTTCAAACTATTGCATTATTTGTTTTGCTTGCCGGTGTATTTGTCGGCTCAAAAGTTTCCATGTCTATTTATTATATGGTAATGGATAAATCGGTGGTTGCCTTACCCAATTTCCCGGTAGTGGTGTTTGCATTAATGTTTGGTTTTATCATTTTTGGTGCCGATTGGACAGCGCGTATTGTCCAAAAACAAGTAGAATCTGTTCCAAAACCTATTAGCACAAGAGTATTAGGTGCATTTTTCGGTGGCGTAAAGTATGCTTTTATCATTAGTGTATTTCTTCTTTTTGTGGATAGAATTGACCAAAACGTACATATTATTCCCGATAACGAAAAATCTATCACCCTCTTTTACGAACCATTTAAAGAATTTGCACCTACTATTTTACCGCGTTTAAAATTTGAAGCAAGAACTCCGAAACAAGCTGACTTCCCTGATGATGCACAAGATATGGAAATTGAAGAACTACCTGATTATAATGATATTGGCAGATAGATTATGAATAGTGTTTTTGATTTTGGAAATATTGCTCATGAATATGATGCATATTATCTAAGCAGCTTTGGAAAAGAAATAGATAGACTGGAAAAAGCAATTATTGAAGATTTTCTCGATTATTTAAACACAAAAGAATTATTTGAAATCGGTTGTGGAACGGGTCATTGGACTGAATTTTTTACGCAAAAAGGTTTTCAGCTAAGGGCGATTGATATATCGGAAAAAATGATAGCTGTAGCAAAATCAAAAAATATTAAAAATGCACGTTTTGAATTGGCTAATATTTTAAATCTTCCTTTAAAAAATGAATCGCTTGAAAATATTGTAGCAATTACCGCCTTAGAATTTACAGGAAATCAACAAAAGGCTTTTGATGAAATTTACCGGGTATTAAAACCGGGCGGATATTTTATTTGTGCAGGATTAAACGGAACATCACCCTTTTGGGAAGATAAAAAAGAGGATACAGTGTACAAAAATGCCGAATTTTTCAGTGAAAAAATACTTACAAAATTGCTCTCAAAATTTGGGAAGCCGGTATTTAAAGCAGCTGCCGTTTTTGAAAACAATAAATTTTGCGACAATCAATATACAGAAAACGAAAAATTAAGCAAAGCGGCTTTTATTGCAGCTCTTGTACAAAAACATTTTTAAATATAAAATGACCATTTCATTAGAAATCAGCCTATACCCTTTTGCCGAAAACTATTCGGAAGATGTAAATTTATTTTTAGAGAATATTTATGCCCATAAAGATTTAACAGTAGAAACTAACAGCATGAGTACCATTATTGTGGGTGATTATCAAGATATTATGACACTGATTAATTCTGAGATATTTCGTTTTTTTAAAAACAATAAAGCGGTTTTTGTACTAAAAATTTCCAATGGTTGTGTGATTTAATATATTTGCAATCCAAATCAAAAATATAATCCATGATCATTTATAATTTTAAAAACGACTATAGCGAAGGAGCACACCCAAATATTCTGAAAGCTATTAACAATACCAATTACCGGCAAGAAGAAGGTTACGGAGAAGACTATTTCTGTAATTTAGCAAAAAAAAACATCTTAGAACTCATTGATTATCCTGAAGCAGATGTTCATTTCGTATCGGGCGGAACGCAAGCAAATCTCATCGTAATTTCATCTTTATTAAAACCTTACGAATCGGTAATTGCTGCCGAAACTGGACATATAGCTACGCACGAAGCCGGTGCGATTGAAGCCACCGGACATAAAATAAACACCGTTTCATCCAAAAACGGGAAATTATATCCGAAGGATATAAAAGCACAGGTAGAATATCATTCTGACGAGCACATGGTTAAACCCGGAATGGTTTATATTTCCAACTCAACAGAATTGGGCACGGTTTATACCAAAAAAGAATTGCAAGATTTATATGAAATATGTAAGCAATACGATTTATATTTGTTTATGGATGGTGCACGCCTTGCTCCTGCTTTGACATCGCAAGCTAATGATTTAAGTTTGAAAGATATTGCCCACCTAAGCGATGTTTTTTACATTGGAGCAACAAAAAACGGTGCACTATTAGGCGAAGCTATTGTCATCAATAACAAAAACCTGCAAAAAAATTTCCGTTATATGATGAAACAGCATGGTGCACTTTTAGCCAAAGGCAGAATTTTCGGCATTCAGTTTATAGAATTATTTAAAAACGATTTGTTTTTTGAACTTGCCCGTCATGCCAATACTATGGCAATGAGATTAGCAAAGGGTATTCAAGATGCCGGATTTGAGTTTTTTACCGAAGCCGTTTCAAATCAAATTTTTCCGATACTCCCGAACGATTTAATCAAAAGACTCAGTGAAAAATTCGGTTTTTACGTTTGGGCTCCTTTTGATGAAAAAAACTCGGTTATCCGCTTAGTTACATCTTGGGCAACTAAAGAAGAAATGGTGGACAAGTTTATTGAAGAGATAAAATAAAACCCGAACGTAGAACCCCTCACCACAGATAAATTTTTAAACAAAAAGCAAATGATTTTAAAAATAAAATTTTATCTTTAAAGCATTAGTAAAAACAAGTTTTCATCAACAAGATTGTAAAATTAAACATCGAACAAAATAGATACAATTTATCAATATCTTCTCAGTACGGGCAATACAGGCGAAAAACCATTTGTTGCTTAAGGGCGTATTGCGACAATTGTCGAAAAGAGGAGGAAAAGGATAATGGATATATAGATATGTTGTAGCCAATTAGGAAGAAAAAATGATGAATAATACAAAACTGATTGAAAAATATTTAATAAAAAAAGTATTTTTGTAAAATGGGAGATAACGCAAGAAAATATAAACCTTCAACTGTTAGAAGATTAGATACACTATCCTGTAACGAATGTGCCAACCCAGAGTGTAATCGGAAATTAATTGCAAAAGATGGTGAGACAATTGTAAGTAAAATATGTCATATAGAAGCGGCCAGTCCAAACGGACCAAGATATAATTCTGATATGAACGATGATGAAAGAAGAGATTTTAACAATTTAATTTTATTATGTGATGAATGTCATAGTGTAGTTGACAATAATGAAACTAAATATACCGTTTCACTTCTAAAAGAGTGGAAAAGAAACCACGAAGATAAATGTAGGCAAGGCAAGCTAATAAAAAATCCAAAACTCATTAACCAAGCTGTAAACGCAATCGCATCTATTGAATTTGAAGAAAAGTTAGATGACGCTTCACTTAATACTTTTGACATAACCAAAAAGATTGAATACAACTCAATAAAAGAGTATAAATATACAATTGAAGAATACAGTAAATATTATGGTAAATTAAATTCTCTTTATGGTGAATTAGAAATGCAAGGTTCTTTTAAAAAAGAAAAATTATTGAGGATTATTAGAAATTTATATTTAAAAATTAAGGGAGAATTTGTAAACGGGCAAGCTAATGATTTGGAAATAATTCAAAATAATGCCGATAAAATTTTAAAGATAGTAGAAGATAGACTCTGGCAAATAATTGATAAAAACCAATCAAATACAGATGACATTTATATTGCACTACCCATTATTATAGTAGATGCATTTATGAGATGTAAAATATTAGAAGAACCGAGACAATTATGATTTTAGGTAAAGACATAAATCCCAAAAAACAGATATACTACATTAGTGCATTAATTTTGAATGAATTAAAAAACACCAAAAGCACTGAATTCGATTTTTTTGATATTTTTAGTTCATTAAAGCGAAAAGAAAATGATATAACTATTAACTTATATTCATTATCATTAGATTGGTTGTT
The DNA here is from genome assembly GCA_026988445.1 of Bacteroidales bacterium. Taxonomy (GTDB): domain Bacteria; phylum Bacteroidota; class Bacteroidia; order Bacteroidales; family NBLH01; genus NBLH01. The sequence continues at coordinate 2,193 of JALSLF010000477.1, read as the reverse complement.
TTTATTGGGGGCTATAAAAAAGGATAAAAATAGGCTTATAAAATGTTTTTAAAAGAATTACATATACATAAGAGTGAAACTTTAATAAGGAAAATAAATTTCCATAAGGGAATTAATTTAATTATTGATGAAACTATGACCGCAGATAGAAAAGAATCTGGAAATAATGTTGGAAAAACAACAGTTCTACGATTAATAGATTTTTGTTTAGGTGGGAAAGGAGAAAATATTTATAGGGACCCTGAATTTAAAGAAAAAGGTAGTAACACTACAATTGAGAACTTTTTAAAAAATAACAATATTATTGTTACGCTTATTTTAAAAGAGGATTTAGAATTAGTATTATCAAATGAAATAATAATTCGCAGAAATTTTTTATCACGTAAAAATAAAATTCAAGAAATAAATGGAGAATATTATAATAACGATGAATTTCCTAAAATATTAAAAGAATTAATTTTTAATTCTAAAAGTTCAAAACCTACTTTTCGCCAAATTATTGCTAAAAATATTCGAGATGAAAAATCAAGATTAAAAAATACTGTTAAAGTTTTACATCCAACAACAAAGCAAGAAGAATACGAAGCTCTTTATTTCTTCTGGTTAGGTATTCCTATTGATGAAGCTGAAAGGAAACAGCAACTTCATTCATTGATTAAAATAGAAGAGGATTTACAAAGAAGATTAAAAAAAGAATATACCCTTTCTAAGATTGAACAATCATTAATCATCATCAATCGGAATATTGAACAATTAGAAAAGAAAAAGAACCAGTTTAATCTAAATGAAAGTTACGAATCTGATTTAGCGAAATTAAACCAAATTAAATCTAACATTAATAGACTTTCTACACAAATTAGCCAGTTAGAGTTACGTAAGGAATTGATTGTAGAAAGTAAAAATGAATTAGAAAAAGAAATAGCAAATATAGATGTGGAGCAAATAAAATTTTTGTATAATGAGGCAAAAATTCTAATACCTGATTTGCAAAAAACTTTTGAAAATACTTTAAGATTTCACAATGAAATGTTAGTTGAAAAAAAGAATTATATAACACAAGAACTGCCTGAAATTGAAAATAAAATTAAAACTTTAAATCAAAGTATTAGAGATTTAATTTCAGAAGAAAAAGAATTAAGTGAATTATTAAAAAAATCTGGTGCTTTGGAAGAATTGGAAAAAATTGTTTTAGAATTAAATAAATTTCATGAGCAAAAAGGCAACTTAGAGGAACAAAAACGACTTTGGAATCAGACAATTAGCAATATTGAAAAATATAAAGAAGAATTAAACAGTATTGATAAGAATATTACTTCAAAAGAAGATTTGCTAAACGAGAGAATAACTATTTTCAATAAGTATTTTTCTTCAATTTCTCAAAAATTGTATGATGAACAATTTGTATTGAGTTACGATAAAAACGAGAAAGGATTTGAATTAAATATCTCAACTGTTAGTGGTAACCCTGGAACTGGCAAGAAAAAAGGGCAAATTGCAGCTTTTGACTTGGCATATATTCAATTTGCCGATGAATTAGGAATAAATTGTTTGCATTTTATATTACACGACCAAATTGAAAATGTGCACGACAACCAAATTACAAGTCTATTGAATGAAATAGTTTCAAATATTAATTGCCAATATGTATTACCTGTATTAAAAGATAAATTACCTGATAATATTGATACTGATAAGTTTATGGTTTTATCCCTTTCACAAGAAGAAAAACTATTCAAGATATAAACAACTGGCTACAATCGAGTAAAAGGCTGACTACCAAATAACCGGTGCACCTTCTCACACCACCGTATCCCGACCATTCGGGACAGGCAGTATATGGCGGTTCATTACACACTTAAATGGATACGGCTTTATTTTATCACACTTTTTCCACTCTAATAATTTTTACGGGGCATAATTCCGCAGCTTCTTGATTGTCTTCCCATTCATCATCAGCTACTACTGCCGTATAAATTTCTTTTTTTCCTGATGCGGCTACTAAATCACTTTTCCCGTCTTTATCGTTCATGTGCCAACGGTAAGGTGCTACTTCGTTACAGTATCCACAACCAATACAATTTGTCCTGTGATGTGTTATTCTTATCATAATTAAAATGATTGAAACTTGTCCGACTACCGGCGGATGATTGAATGAGTAGATGAGTGAATTAAATCAACTGTATAAAAAATTAA
>JALSLF010000476.1 GCA_026988445.1 Bacteroidales bacterium | reverse complement strand
AGTTTTTGTCAAAAGTATTTATTTTCGTAATGGCATTTTCGTTTACAATGGGAACTATTGATTGGGTAATGTCAGTTAATCCTCACTGGTTCAGTACTTTATTCTCAGCAAAAAATTTCATGGCAGGGTTTTTCCATGCCGCAGCAACCATTACTTTGATTGTGTTATTATTAAATAAGCAAGGATTTTTTCCTCAACTTAACGAATATCACCGGCATGATTTCTCTAAATACATTTTTATGTTAAGTATCATCTACGGTTATCTATGGTATTCACAATATTTCTTAATTTGGTATGCAAATATTCCTGAAGAAACAATTTACTTCACACAAATTAGACATCATGGTTGGGAAGCTTTATTCTTTGCTGATATTGCTATTAATTGGGCATTCCCTTTCTTATTTTTAATGTTAAACAAAATTGCAAAAAATGCAAATGCTTTAATTTTTACAGCAGTTATTTTATTTATCGGGTTTTGGATTGATTTGTATTTGCAAGTTATGCCTGCTGTTGCAAAATCTGCCGGTTTTCCGCCTTCGGATATTGGTTTTATTGAAATTGGAACATTCCTTGGTTTCTTAGGTATTTTCGCCTTTGTAGTTAGCCGTGCCTTATCAAAAGCTCCGTTAATAGCAAAAAATCATCCTTATCTTCAAGAAAGTATAGCACATAAACTCCATTAAAATAAAATCTCATCTATTTTCAAAGAGCGCTTTAAAAGTGCTCTTTTTTTTTGAACATATGTTACAAATCATATAATTTTATATTAAACAATATAAAACCTTATGCATAAATAATAAATTTTATTTCTTAAATTTGGGGTGTGATTATAAAACAAAAGATATAATACTCTATATATATAAATAGGTTATAGATTAAAAATCTAAAAATCAACAAAATAAAATGATTTTACAATATCTTTTGTATAGAAAAGAATAATTAATCTAAATTTATATAATTATGTCCACATTAAAAGATCGATTAAGAGAAAAGATTGAGGCACATCGACCAAGAACGATCCGCTTATTAAAAGAATACGGAGATGTTAAAGTAGGTGAAGTAACTATTGCACAAGCTATTAACGGAATGCGCGGAGTAAAAGGACTCACTACCGATATTTCGTATCTTGACCCCAATGAAGGAATACGTTTCAGAGGAAAAACGATTCCCGAAACTATGGAAGCATTACCAAAACCTCCCGGAAAAGATTATCCTTATGTTGAAGGTTTTTGGTTTTTCTTATTAACCGGTGACGTACCTACCGAAGCCGAAGCTCTTGAAGTTGTTGAAGAGTTTAAGCAAAGAAGAAAAATGCCACAGTATGTAATTGACCTATTAAGAAATATGCCTTGCGGAACGCACCCTATGGCTATGTTTTCAGCGGTAATTGTTGCAATGCAACAAGAGTCTGAATTTTCAAAATATTATAATTCAGGGCATTTTAACAAAATGGATGCATGGGAATACATGTATGAAGATGCAACCAATATTTTAGCTCGAATTCCTTCAATTGCTGCATACATTTATCGCATGAAATTTAAAAGCGATATGATTATCGAACCGGACTATAATTTGGATATGGGTGCTAATTTTGCCCACCAAATGGGAATTCCCGAGCCTTATGATGATGTTGCAAGAATGTATTTTATCCTTCACTCCGATCATGAGTCGGGAAATGTTTCGGCACACACAACGCATTTGGTAGCATCTGCCCTTTCTGATGCTTATTATTCACTATCAGCAGGATTGAACGGCTTAGCCGGACCATTACACGGATTGGCAAACCAAGAAGTTTTAAAATGGTTGTTGGGTGTTATGGACAAAATGGGTGGCGTTGAACCTACCGAAGAAGACATGAAAAAATTTGTTTGGGAAACTTTGAATTCAGGAAATGTAATTCCAGGATTTGGACATGCTGTATTGCGTAAAACTGACCCACGTTACCAATCACAACGTGAATTCTGTTTGAAACATTTACCAAACGACCGTTTGTTCAAGTATGTTGATATGCTTTACAGGGTAGTTCCTGATATTTTGGTAGAGCAAGGTAAAGCTAAAAATCCATGGCCAAATGTTGATGCTCAATCAGGAGTTATTCAATGGTATTATGGTTTACGCGAGTATGATTTTTACACTGTGCTATTTGGTGTAGGACGTGCAATTGGTGTGTTAGCTAATATTACTTGGGACAGAGCATTAGGATACGCTATTGAACGCCCGAAATCATTGACTACTGACATGCTGGAAGAAATTGCCGGTATTAAAAAGAAATAATTTTAAAAAAAATAATTCTAAGCATAAAAAAATCCCCTTTCAGGGGATTTTTTTGTACAATATCGTTTCATACCAAATAATAAAGGCGGGTAACCACTCCCGCCTTCTACTTTTAACCTAATTATTAACCTAAAACCTATTATTATGAAAAAACTCTTTCCTTTTATTACACTGCAAAGATAAATACAGTATCTGTTAAATTTATTTAAAAAAAGTTAAAGAAAGTTAAAAAAAGTGTAGCGTTTTTCAAAAATTAAACGTATTAGTTAAAAAGAAGTTGATATCTTAATAAAATATATTCCGGGTGATAAACAAACCTGAAAAAATAAGCACAAAGCTTTTAGATGGCTGTATTAATGGTAAAATAAAATATCAGGAAAAGCTATACAGGAAATTTTATGCTTACGGTATAAGTATATGTTTACGTTACGCATATAGTAGAGAAGAAGCTGTTGAAATATTGAATGATAGTTTTTTAAAAATCTTTGAAAACATTTCGGATTATAACCCTGCACTTTCGTTTAAGTCATGGTTAGCTAAAATTATTATAAACACAAGTATTGACTATTACCGGAAAAACAAAAAGAAACTTCTAATTACAGAAATAGAGATTGATAAAATTGAACTTTTAGATTGCAGGTTAATAGAACAGTTTGATATTTCCGATATACAATCTTTATTAAACACCTTACCCGAAAATTACCGCTTAGTATTTAATTTATATGAAATTGAAGGCTATAAACATAAAGAAATTGCAAAAATATTAGGTATAGAAGAAAGTAATTCACGAACCATCTTAACAAGGGCAAAAGTAGCTTTACGAGCTGCATATCAAAAATATCATAAAAAAAAATATGCAAAAGTTATTTGATAAAATATTGACAAAAAAAATTATAGATGTTTACTCTAATCATACTGAAAAGTTTAGAGCTGATGATTGGAAAAAACTGAAAGCAAAGATGAATAAGAAAAAACACAGTGTAATTTTCTACATTCATATAGCTAAAGCAGCATCAATAGCTATATTTATCACTTTATCGACTTATACAGCAAATAAACATTCTTTAAAAAAAGACAAATTATCAAATATATATTTAACGGTTAATACACCGATACTAAATAAAAAAAGCAAACAAAGTATTCCCTTAATTCAAAAGCAAGAATTTAATAATCAAAAGATTAACCGGTACGAATCAAAAAAAGAAAAAAAAAGAAAAACAACTGTCATAACCACTAAAACAACAATCACAAAAAAACAAGAATTTAATAATTCTAAAATTAAAAAAATTGATTCGGTAAAAATACTAAATAAGAAAGTTTTACCGGAAATAAGTAATTATGAAGATGATACTGAAATAATTAATAAAAAAAAGAATAATAAATTCAATTTCTCATTTGCAATTACATCGATGTACTCATTTGAAAAAATGACAAAAAACATGAATGTAAATATGGGTACGGAACTTTTGACGAGCTATAAACTTAGTAAAAATATCAGCATAGTTTCAGGTTTACTTTTTTCCAAACAAACAGTAAACTACGAAGAAAATATTTTAAATGATGCAAATTCACTTTCCGATTTAAATTACACAAGTCAAAATTCATATAATCAATCAGCAAAAATTGACTATATTGGTATGGATATTCCTTTAAATTTTCGGCTAAACTTACACAAATGGATTATTTCATCAGGTGTTTCTTCATATATTTTAATAAATGAAAAAAAGATTTACACAAACAGTATTGAAGTTAATCAGACCATATTTAATCAAAATACAAATACTTACACAACAGAAAAAATAATTAAAAGCAAAGAATATGAAGTAAAAAACAACAAGTCGAATAATTTTATTTTTGCCGGCTCAGTAAATCTATCTATCGGTTATGAATTTCCCTTACAAAAAGGAGCTTTGGCACTTGAAACTTTTACTAAATACCCTTTAAAAAATATGAGTTTTGCAAATATTAAAATAACAACTATTGGAATGGCTTTACAATATAAATTTTAAAAAAGTGATTATGAAGTATAAATTAACGGTAATTATAATTTTGGGTATATCAAACTTTTTAGTTGCACAAAAAATAAATATAGGAATTGTAAACGGTGTAAACCTATCACACATTAATAGCAGTAGCACAATCGGGAGATGGAAAACTAAAGCAGGACCTTTAACCGGTTTATTTTTTGAATATAATGCCAATAAAACAGTAGCTATCAGTACACAAATTAATTATCTAAGCTTATATTACGAATATGAAGGTTATTACGATAATAATATTTGGTATGTTTATCCAAACCCCTATTTAGTTGATTGTATATTGCCATGGTACTCCGAAATTAATGAAGACATATCTTACCTGCGTATCCCTTTAATGTTTAAATTTCAAACACCCACACGTTTAAGTTTTAATTTTTCAAGCGGCATTTATTACTCATTTTTATTAAATAAGAAGGATGACAAATATAAAGATGATTTTGGTTTAATTTTTTCAAGCGGAGTATCCTACAATCTGCAAAATATAATTAACTTAAGCTTTCAACTAAACTATACATCGGGTTTAAACAATATGTTCTATGAAAATAAAAACGGCAGTATTGAATTAAGTTTAGGAATCGGATATATTTTAAAATCAAAAAAACAGGAAGATTATTTAACTAAATCATTTCCAGACACAATAAATCCTCAATTATCAATAAGTTATGCAGTTGGTACAAATATAAGTCAAAATTTTGGCACGAATAAAGATAGTTATGGGAACGGATGGAGTTACAATGCTTCTATATCTTTAATAAGTGAAACAAAAAAAGGCACATCTTTTCAAACAGGAATATTTTATGAACGAAAATCATATACCCTAAATGATAGCAGTAGTTTAAACTTCTATTTAAAGCAAGGTAATAACAATTGGTGGGTAGATAGTAAAACAGACATAGATTACATAAGTGTGCCGTTTCTAATGAATATTTTCCTCAATAAAAAACAAAGTTTCTATATCAATTTTGGATTATATGCGGCATTCAAAATAAATGCAAGAGTGCTTGGTACAGCTGATAATATTTTCCAAACAGAAGCACAATATATTGAAAATAATAAACATATTTATGACCACATTAACCAAGAGTTTGCAAGTATGGATGTTGGTTGGCTTGCCGGAGCCGGATACAAAATTCCTATATTCAATAAATATTATTTAGATTTTGCATTACGATACAATTCATCACTCATAGATATATATAAAACAGGAACAACAACGAATGATATTATTCAATTACGTACTCTTTCATTTTCCGCAGGATTTCAAATACCAATTTTGTAAACTATTGCATGACACATTATATGAATAAATAACAGTAACTCTTAATTTATGGAAACAGTTAAAAACAAACGCTTTAAAAAAATAATTTTATATATTTTCATATTGTTTTGGAGCACAATACTATCGTGTAACAAAAACGATGGACCTTATATTGAAATAATTAATAATTATACTTTTACTAAATTCGGAGACAAGCAAAAAATTAAAGCAGGAAATTACTTAACAGACTCTATTGGAATTATAATAAATAATGCACTCTATTTTGGAGACGAAAATTTAAGTGCTAATTTTTCAATTATTTATGGAGAAGGAACAACAGAAACGGACAACCTTTTCTTCAATAATTATGTTGCAGTTACTAAATGGAAAACAGGGAAAAGCACAACTAAGCAAGAACTAAAAATAGAAATTTTTAATGAAGATAATAAACGAATAAATACTTCCTATTTTAACGCATTTGCATTTGATTATAACAGATGGGATACTGTTAGCTGTTTACCCGACAGAAATATTCGTGATGTACTAGCCGATACAATAGCAAATCAAACTTTAATGATTGATTATATAACACTGTATAGACAAAAAGAGAACTATTTTGATTGGGAAGCTCAAAAAAATTTTGAAAATATTTATCAATTACAAATGGACGATGCCGGAGTTATCTATTTAAGTGCCTATAGAAGCAAAGGTATAATTTACAAAAGCATAGATCATGGCATAAGCTGGTTTGAATGTACTAATCCTATTCCTGAGAATAATGACTTTTATACAATAAAAGTAAGCCCCAACGGCAATATTTGGGCAAGTAATAATTCAGATAATAGCTTTCGCTGTTCACGTGACGGTGGCTTAAGCTGGTCGGCAGACACTATAGGTTTAGAAAAAGATGATAAAATTGGGGACATCTTTTATTTAAGCACAGGGCAAATACTTTTTCTATCTACGAACACGCGCTTATATATTTCTTCGGATGACGGAAGATCTTGGACAAAAATGCAAGCACCTGAATATCCGTTAAAACTATATGTTACCAACAATGATGAAATTATAATTATTAACCAAGATAATGGTATATCCATTTATAAATCACCAGATTTAGGGCAAACATATTCATTGAAATATTCAGTTAGCCCAATTTACGGTACTAGTATGCAAAAAAGTATTCAAAAAGTTAATGGAATGTATTACATTTTAGTTCCCGGATATGGTATTCTGAAAACTCCCGATTTTGAAACTTATGATACATTTGTAAAAAATACCAGTATGGTTTTTCTATATCAAGACCATACAGGGACACTAATTGCAAGAGGTTTACAAAATAAATATGCTTATTATTATAAAGAGAAGTCCAAAAAATAAATTGTACCTTTGCCGCTAAAATAATAAGTCGATGATAAAAGCGGTAATATTTGACATGGACGGAGTAATTATTGACTCCGAACCTTTTTGGGAGGAAGCGGAAATTGAAATTTTCAACAAATATGGTGTTCCAATGACACTTGAAATGTGTCAAGATATGAAGGGCAGAAAAATTGATGAAGTTGTTCAGTTAATGCATGATAAATTTCAGTTTACAAGTATTGACACAAAATCCTTAACTGCTGAAATCATTGCAAAAATGCAAGCATTAATTTCGGAACGTGGTACAGCTATGTCCGGCTTAATTGATTTATTGGAATATTTAACAGAAAAAAAATACAGGATAGCTTTAGCTTCATCTTCTAAAATGGAGTTAATTACCGCCGTTACACAAAAATTAAAAATAGAAAGCTATTTTGAAGCCCTACACTCTGCCGAACATGAACCGGCAGGAAAGCCGGAGCCCTATGTATATTTAAGCACAGCAAAAGCCTTGGGTATTGCTCCCAAAAATTGCATAGCTATTGAAGATTCTTATTTAGGTTTGCTATCAGCAAAAAATGCAGGAATGAAAACTATAGCAATACCCGAAAAAAATATTTTCGAGGATGAAAAGTTTAATATTGCCGATTATAAAATCAAAAATTTAAAAGAAATCATTGATTTAAAAATATTATAAAAAACAGGTTCTACTACCATTTTAGAGGGTAATGTGCTATTTTGATTAACAGGTCGGATGTTAGAAGTTAGATGTCTAAAGTAAACAAACTTCGGACATCTAACTTCAGTCATTCAACCCAAATAGTTCTATAAAAACACATTATTAAAATTCACTTTTTACTTTTTCCACTAAATTCGCAGTAATATAAAAAAAACGGATTCCGGAAAAATGACCGAAATCCGTTTAAATATATTATCAAAACGCTAATTATTTCTCAATTAATTCAACACTGCGTTTTACAAATTTATCTAATGCAGGTCCTTTCAGCATATTATTTGCCAATAAAGCCAAATCAATGAGTTGTTTTACCAATTTGTTCTCTTTTCCGTAATTTTCAAGAAGCGTTTCTTTCTTTTTATTGAGTTCTTCTAATTTTTTATTCAACTCATCAGCTTTATCTTTTTCTTCTTGTGGGATTTCTTCTTCTTTTTTACCCTCTTTTAATTTTTCTAAAGCTGTTTTCTCAGTTTCAAGTTCACTAATTTCTTTTTTAACAGAAACTAATTCACCTTTCAACTTCTCATCAACATCTTTAGCAATATTTTCAATTAACAGATGATTTGAATTTACAACTAAGTTATAGCTATCGGGCAAATCGCCGTAAAAGCCCATTCCACCACCACCAAGCTGCGACATGTCTTTCATCCGGCGCATAAATTCATTTTGCGTAATCATTACCGGATTATCGTTTTCGCCCATAGGCTCAAACATAACAATATAAGTACCCTCACTTGGTAATTGGCTGCGGAATACACTTGTGAGTTCTGTTTGCTGTTCGGCTGTGAGTTTTGATTCTTTTTTCTCGTCTTTTTCAATTAACTTATCAATCACATCGGCATCAACACGCGAAAATTTAACATTTTCCAATTTAGTTTCCAAATGATTGATAAAATGCGGGTCAATTTGGCTATCCATAACCAAAACATCATAGCCTTTAGCTTTTGCAGCTTCGATAAAAGTATATTGAGCATCTTTATCGCTGGTATAAAGTACGATAATATTTTTATTTTTATCCGTTTGATTGCCTTCAATCAACTTTTTATACTCTTCCCAAGTAAAATATTTATCTTCAACATTTTGGAACAAAGCAAACTTAATAGCTTTATCGTAAAATTTCGGCTCGGAAAGCATTCCGTATTCAACAAACAGCTTTAAATCCGCCCATTTTTTCTCAAAATCTTCACGGTCTTTTTTGAAAATCTCGTTTAAGCGATCGGCTACTTTTTTGGTAATATGACTTGAAATTTTCTTTACATTTGCATCACTTTGTAAATAGCTTCGCGATACATTTAAAGGAATATCCGGCGAATCCAATACACCATGTAACAATGTCAGAAATTCAGGAACAATTCCTTCAACCGAATCGGTAACAAATACTTGGTTAGAATAAAGCTGAATTTTATTTTTCTGAATTTCAAAATTGGTTTTGATTCTCGGAAAATATAAAATCCCCGTTAAATTAAACGGATAATCTACATTCAAATGAATATTAAACAAAGGCTCTTCCATAGTCATGGGATATAACTCACGGTAGAACTCTTTGTAGTCTTCATCTTTTAAGTCGGAAGGTTTTTTAGTCCAAGCCGGTTCCGTATTGTTTATGATATTATCTTCATCGGTTTCTACTTCTTTACCGTCTTTCCATTCCGTCTTTTTCCCAAAAGCGATTGGAACCGGTAAGAACCGACAATATTTTTTCAATAATTCTTCAATTTTTGATTTTTCAAGAAAATCTTTATTCTCTTTATCAATATGAAGAATAATATCAGTACCTACATCCTCTTTTTCGATTTCTTCTATAATATACTCAGGGCTTCCATCGCACTCCCAACGAACAGCTTGAGCACCTTCTTGATAAGATTTAGTTCTGATTTCCACTTTTTCGGAAACCATAAATGCTGAGTAAAAGCCCAAACCAAAATGTCCGATAATCGCCTCTGCTTTATCTTTGTATTTTTCCAAAAATTCTTCGGCACTCGAAAATGCTATTTGATTAATGTATTTATCAATCTCTTCGGCGGTCATACCCAGCCCTTTATCAGAGATTGTAATTGTTTTCTTTTTCTTATCAACCGAAACCCGAATGGTTAAATCACCTAACTCACCTTTATACTGTTCGGTACGTGCTAATGTTTTCAGTTTTTGAGTAGCATCTACCGCATTTGAAATTAATTCGCGCAAGAAAATTTCATGATCCGAATACAGAAATTTCTTGATAATCGGGAAAATATTTTCAGTAGTAACATTAATAGTTCCTTTTTGCATCGTTTTTTGCATGTCTTTTCCTTTTTTATGTTAAACATAATTTACGTGCAATGCTTTGTCAAAGGGCGTGCCATTTATAATTTTATGACATTTTGACAGAATAAGCTATTTATTTCTATTTTTGTATATATGTTAACTAATTTTATGAAA
>JALSLF010000475.1 GCA_026988445.1 Bacteroidales bacterium | reverse complement strand
TCAAACGGCTCGAGCTCAATTTAAAAGATATCCCGTTTTTTTGATGATTTTGATGATTGGTATTTTCATCGGGACTACATGTAAAAAACAGAGATATAGCAAAAACTGTCAAAAAAACAGAAGATATTTTTTTTCTATTTACTCGAATATTTGGCATACGGGTTAAATTTAGTTTAAAACGAAAAAACTTTTTCCAAACTGTTTAGCGCTTTTTCAACAATACTATGTGGGCAAGCAATATTCATCCGTTGAAACCCTTTACCACCCGGACCAAAAATACTACCCGGATTAAATCCCAATCCGGCTTTTTCAATAATTAATTTATTAATTTCTTCTTCCGGTAAATCATATTCACGAAAATCAAGCCACAGGAGGTAGGTTGATTCAGGTACCTTCATTTTAATTTTAATATTTGGTTTTTCCGTAAAATCTTTTACCATTTGAATATTAACACTTAAATAATTAATTAAATCAGCCAACCAATCAGCTCCATGCGTATAGGCAGCTTCTAAAGCAATTGTGCCAAAAATATTACCACCGCTAATGTGCAGGTCTTGCATGAAATTATCAAACCGCTTTTTTAGTTTCTCGTTATTAATAATAATTGCCGAAGTAGATAAACCTGCAACATTAAACGTTTTACTGGGCGCAAATGTACTGATGGTTCGTTCAGCAATTTCATCAGATATTGTTGCCAAAGGAATGTGCTTATTGGGTTCAAAAACCAAATCGGAATGAATTTCATCCGATACAACTATTAAATCATGCCTTACACAAATATCGGCTAATCTTTTCAACTCTTCTTTTGTCCACACTCTTCCAACGGGATTATGCGGACTGCAAAACATCAACATTTTGGTACGCGAATCAATTTGTTGTTCCAAATCATCAAAATCAATAAAATAATTGCCGTTTTTTTCAATTAATTGATTATTAATTACTCTTCTTCCAAAATTTTGAATTGAACTATAAAAGGGGAAATATACGGGTGGCTGCACAATTACTTTATCGCCGGGCGATGTAAAAGCCAAAACGGCAGCCGACAAAGCAGATACCACTCCGGGACTAAATGTTATCCATTTTTTTTGAACTTTCCAGCCGTGTTTATATTCCATCCAATGCATAACTGCCTTATCAAAGCTACTTCCTCTAAACGTATAGCCGTAAATTTCATGTGCTGCACGTTTTTTTACTGCATCAATAATAAAAGCAGGGGTTTTAAAATCCATATCGGCAACCCACATCGGGATTACATTATCTTTTCCAAATTTTAATGTACGTAAATCATATTTTACAGAGTTCGTATTACTTCTATCAACTAATTCATCAAAATTCCACATATAAAAAAACTAGATTAAAATTTGTAAATTTCTTGTTTTAAAAAGGCGAATTTACAAATATTAAAATAAATTATATCATTCATACTTGACTAGCATCAATTTAGGTTTAAGCTATCGGCTAAGAAATCTTTGAATTAGGCGTATCAAATTAATCGGGTCAATCGGTTTACTTAAATAATCGTCGCAACCGGCTTCATAACCAAGTTGACATTCATCCGGAAGCGCATAAGCAGTTTGTGCAATTATTGGTACCGTAGCATTAAATTCCTTTATTTTTTTTGTAGCTTCATAACCATCTACAACGGGCATTTTCATATCCATTAAAACCAAATCGTAATTATTTTCTTTTGCCAAATTAATAGCCTCTTGTCCATTTTTAGCCCAATCAACATCAGCTCCTGCCTGATTTAGCGTTTCTTTAAGGAATAAAAAATTTATTTCCTCATCTTCGGCAACCAAAATAGAAAGATCTTTCAATAAGTCAGAAATATCCGGTAATGACAAATGTTCTTCGGAATGAGTGTTTGCCTGATGTTTTTCAAAAGGATGTGTAAATTTAAATGTTGAACCTTTATTTTCTATTGACTCTACCCAAATTTCTCCACCCAAATATTCTACAAGATGTTTTGTAATAGATAAACCCAAACCTGTACCACCATACAGTTTTGTTTTATTTGCACTTACTTTGGTAAACCGGTCAAACACATAACGAAGTTTCTCTTTATTGATACCCATACCGGTATCTTTTACATAAAAAAGGAGATAGTTGTCTTCTTGCAACTTATAGCCAAATTCAACATAACCGGAATCGGTGAATTTTAAAGCATTACTTAAAAGATTGGTCATTATTTGTTTAAACCTTTGCGGGTCGGTATTTATAACGGGTTCTTCATTAATTATATCCAAGTATAATTTTAAATCTACCTTTTCTTTGCCCATTCTGCGTTTATGCTCTAAAAAGCTGGTATGTAATTCGTTCATTAATTTATGTAGCGAACAATCGGTTTTAATTATTTCAATTTTCCCGGCTTCTATTTTGGATATATAGATAATATCCTCAATCAGCTTTAATAAGCTCTCACTATTTATACTAATTTGCTCAACAAATATATCTTTTTTTTGTTGGTCAAAGTTGGGGTTACTTAATAATTGAGAAAAGCCCACAATGGCATTCATAGGAGTGCGTATTTCATGCGACATATTTGAAAGAAAAGCAGTTTTTAGATTATCTGATTCTTCTGCTTTTTCTTTTGCTCTAAGCAATTCTTTTTCAGTACGTTTTCGTTCAGTGATATCTTTTGCAATAACAATTAAATAGTTTTGATTCCGGAAACTTGTGCCCGACATTGAAATTTCGATGGGTATTACTTTACCTTTTTTTTGTTTTGCAGATAAGCCAAAAGTATAACCAATGGCTTTATCATTCTTTTGTTCAAAAATTTGCCGACAATATTTTTCAATTAAAGATTTATATGAACCTGGAAATATTTTTTCAAAAACATTTTGCCCGATTGCTTCTTTTCTTGTAAAACCAAAAACTTTAATTGCCGCTTTATTCCATAGTTTGATTTTGTAATCTTTACCAAGCAAAATTATTGCATCATTGGCAGCATCCATGATTCGTTTAAAAAATTGTTCGCTCTGCCTTAATTGTTCTTCTTTCTTTTTCAGTTCAAATAGCGCTTTTTCTCTCAGAGTAATGTCCTGCCCTATTCCCAAAAAACCATTATAAGAGCCATCGGGATTAGTCATTTTCGTGATGTTCCACAAAACAGTTTTTAGCTCATTACCGTCTCTAAATTTTAAAACATAGTCCTCTACTCTATTTCCCTCTTTTATTCGTTCAAAAACCCGGAGTATAAAATTTTGCATCTTTGGGTCGGTAACTAACTCTTCAATAGTTTTACCAATAACCTCTTCTTTTTTAATATGATAAAAACGCTCTGCCGAATTATTCCATTGCGTAAAGCGGTTGTGTTCATCGGCTACTACAATAATATTACCGGCTGTTTCAAATAAACTTGCATACCGAAGCTCATTAATTATCAATTCTTCGGTTTTCTTTTTAACCTCTTCCTCAAGCTCTTTATTTTTAATTCTTAATTCGGTTTCAGCCTTTTTAATCCGGTACATTACTTTTATCATAATAGCCAACTCTCCGGCATCAATTGGTTTAGAAATAAAAGCATCGCAACCGGCTTGCAAACCGCTAATCCGGTCGCCCGTTCCTGTATGTCCAAAAGTCATCAAGACAATAGGAATGTGTTTTGTATCTTCCTCTTTCTTTAAATGTTTACATACCAAATATCCTTTGGTTTTCGGTAATAAAAAATCAATTAAAATAACGTCAGGCTTAAATTTTTTTACAGCGGCAAGACCGGCATCCTTTCCTTCAACAGGCAAAACTTCCACCTTATCCATTTTTTTATGAATAAGCAATTGCGTTTCATGTGCTTCATAAATATTCCCTCCGATAATGAGTATTTTAATCATAATTATTAACTGTACAAACTAAATTATTATTTTAAGCTAAGTTGATTGTTTAGATAAAGAAAAAATCATCTAATTACCTTAATTCAGTTCAATAATTTACTCAAACTTTAAAATAGCTGAAATAGTTTCTTTATCTAATAAAACACTGGTTTCTTTTTCGTTATATTTTAAATAAACAAGATTTTTTTGTGAACGAAACATTTCGGTCATGAAATCATTTGTAACGCTCAAATATTCAAACTTTCGTTGATGTGCTTCAAGATAACACCAACTAACTTCTTTTTCTGTTTCCCAACCGATAAACTCATATTCAATTTTCTTGCCCTTTTCATTAAAAATAGCAAAATGTTTTTTTAAATAGCCTGATATACTATTGTTTGCTTTGGTAGAAACGGCTCCTTCCTTAGTAAATATTTGCGTATTATCATAATTAAGCATTGTTTTTTCAAAATCATCACTAAAAAACCGAATCGATATTTCAAAAGTTTGAATATCTTTTTTGTAAATAATTTCGCTAATACTCAAATAAAAATTATGTTGAGGAATATAAAGTGTATCACCGGCATAAAGATAAGATTGACCAAGAAGAATACTAAAAAAAAGAAATTTCAGGCTATTTAAAAGACTCATTTTGATATTTGTTTTTTCAAAGATAAGCAATGTTTTATAATTTTTTATGCTTTGAAACAATAAAATGTTAATTTACAAGAAAGAGTAAATTAGTTCCTAAATTAAGCGATTATGTACAAAAAGAAGTGTCAAGGTATTGAGATTAAGAAGTTTAGTAAAAAAGCAAGAATACCTTTAGGTATTAGTGTCTTTTTTGTAAGTGTCTTTAAATCAATAGATTGGTGCTTATTGAAGTAGATAATTGCTCAATTTAGGTAGTAATCAAATCAAAGAAAAATTTTCAAATAAAAAAAGAATTATTAATTTGCACTATCTAACTTATGAAAAAGAGAAGAATGTCTAACACACTTTCCTGTTATCTAAACCTATGATAACAAGACAAGTACAACTACAGTTATTATGGAAAAGTTATTAAAATGTTATGCCTTAGGTATAATGGTTTTTGTGTTTTCGATAGCAAATGCACAAATTTTACCGGAAAATAATCAATTCAGACAATTGGGCACATTATTGCCCGATGCAAATGTTTACCGTACTGCTTCCGGTGCACCGGGATTTAAATATTGGCAACAAAAAGCCGACTATAAAATTAAAGTAGAATTAAATGATGAAAATCAAAGCATCAGTGGCTCGGAAATAATTACCTACTATAATCAATCACCAGACAATCTGAATTATTTATGGGTTCAATTAGACCAAAATATTCGCGCTAAAAATTCGTTAAGAAGCCGCGCACAAAGCACTACCATTAAAGATGAAATGAGTGCATCTGCTCTTCGGTACTTAAATTACGATTTTGATGGAGGGTTTAAAATAAAAGAAGTAAAAGATGCAGAAGGCAACAAGCTGCATTTTGTGATTAACGAAACCATGATGCGCATAGACCTCCCAAAACCTTTAATGTCCGGTGAAAGTTTCTCGTTCAGTATAAAATGGAATTACAACGTTAACAACCGTGCCCTATATAGAGGTCGTTCAGGAATGGAATATTTTGAAAAGGACGATAATTACCTCTATGTAATAGCCCAGTTTTATCCACGTATGGTACTTTATACCGATTATGCCGGTTGGCAAAACAAACAATTTTTAGGTTCCGGTGAGTTCACGCTTACTTTTGGAGATTTTGATGTTGAAATTACTGTCCCCTCAGACCATATAGTGGCTGCCACCGGTGAATTAAAAAACAAAGAAGAAGTTTTAACACAGGAACAAATCAGTCGTTTAAAAAAGGCTCAAACCTCCAAAACCCCTGTACTTATTGTTACACAAAAAGAAGCAGAAAAAGCGGAGAAAATAAAATCAAAAACAAAGAAAACGTGGAAGTTTAAAGCCGAAAATGTCCGTGATTTTGCTTTTGCAAGCTCACGAAAATTTATTTGGGATGCCATGGGTGTTCAATTTGGTAAACGTACGGTTATGGCGATGTCTTTTTATCCTAAAGAGGGCAATCCTCTATGGGAAAAGTATTCTACACGCGCAGTGGCACATACATTGAAAAACTATTCACATTTTACTTTTGATTATCCTTATCCCGTGGCTCAATCCATTCATGCAGACCGTATCGGGATGGAGTATCCGATGATTTGTTTTAACGGCGGTCGTCCTGAACCCGATGGAACATATTCAAAAAGAACTAAATATGGAATGCTGGGTGTAATTATCCACGAAGTGGGTCATAATTTTTTCCCGATGATTGTTAATTCCGATGAACGGCAATGGACTTGGATGGACGAAGGCTTAAACACTTTTTTACAATACCAAACCGAGCAAGCTTGGGAAAAAGGTTTTCCTTCACGCACAGGTGGATCGCCTCAAATGATTGTGGATTATATGCGTACAAACAAAACCGACTTAACACCCGTCATGATTAACCCCGATATTGCACATTTTCATCATCAATCGCAATATTCAAAAGTAGCGGCAGCATTAAGCATGTTACGTGAAACGGTTATGGGAAGAGAACTTTTTGATTACGCATTTAAAGAATACGCAAACCGCTGGAAATTTAAACACCCCACACCTGCCGATTTTTTCCGTACTATGGAAGATGCTTCGGGAGTTGATTTAGATTGGTTTTGGCGAGGATGGTTTTACTCTACCGACCATGTCGATTTAGCCATCGAAAAAGTACAAATGTTTAAATTGGCAAATGGAAATCCGGCTGAAACAAAAGCTTGGAAAAAGAAACAGAATGAAGAAAATCCTGTATATATCAAACAAATCAGAGATAAAGACCTGCAAACCGTGGTTGAAAAAGACCCTTCAATGAAAGATTTTTACAATTCGTACGACCCCTATGCAGCAAGTCCCGAAGACAAAGAACAATACAAACAATTTACAGCATCATTAACCAAGGAAGAAAAGAAATTTATTGATGATGATAATATTTATTTACAAATTGATGTAAAAAACATAGGCGGGATTGTTATGCCTTTAATTTTCAAACTGAGTTATACCGATGGAACTAATGAAATTATTCGTATTCCTGCTGAAATTTGGCGATATAATAACAACAACATATCCAAAGTTTTGATTATTAAAAAACCGGTAAAAGAAGTAATTCTTGACCCTTTTGCCGAAATAGCCGATACGGATATGCAAAACAATTATTGGCCTCCGAGAATGATTCAATCCAGATTTGAGTTATACAAAAGCAAAAACAACCTAAACAAAAACCCGATGCAGAGAAAAAGAAAATAATTAACAATAGATTAAAGAGGAGATATACACCTCTTTAATCTTTTTTTATACTTTTGCAGGTAATCATAAACATATTAATAAAAAATTATGTCTTCTTTAAACGGTCAAGACCTCATAGCCCTTGCATTGGTAATAATTGTAGGAGCATTAGTAATAAAAATGCTTACAAAATTAGTATTCAGAGTAGCAGGAATCGCTGTAATTGCAGTCGTTGGTTTAGGCTATCTTTATTTTTACACCAATTATTTTGAAGAGCCTTCAAACAACAAAATAGTTGAAAAAGCAAAAAAAGAAGTCAAAGGACAAATTGAAAAGCACATACAACTTGTTTCATTAATTGATTTTGAAAAAAACTACTGCAAAGGCAACGGGCGTTCAAAATCAGACCTGATAAAATGCGAATGCATTGTTGCACCGCTTTTAAAAGATTTACGTTCAAGATACACTGACAAAGAACTGCGTGCTTTAATGCAAAACAAAGAAGAATATCTAAAAGAGCTTTTGGCTGCATTAAAACGAAACCAAAATATCATCATAAAAAAATTAAAGCAACGACAAGCTATTGAGTTTTGGAACCAAATGGTAAAAGATTTAAAAAAAGGCAAATTCCTTACAGATTAAAACAAAGTACTTTAGTAAAAATCTTCAAATAACATTATAAGTTTCAGAGAAACTAAATCTAAGTTTTCAAAAAAACACAATTAATCATCAAATTTTTAAATTATGTTCAGATTATTAAATTTTACATTAAGTATATTACTATTTTCCGTAATTACCCAAGCGCAGGTTGAAATACCAAAGGTATATTCAGACCTTAGTATAAATGATAAAAATGAGCTGGTTTTGCACATCAATGATAAAGATATAGTTGCAGAGCAGGCAAAAATCAAATATCAATTATCCGATTTTGAGAACGCTTGGAAAGCAAATGAAAAGGGTTTGGTTTTTGAATCATCAAACCAAAAGCTGAATGGCGATATGTACTTTGGTTTAATCCCTTACGGCGATTCTAAACATCCACAGCCTGTATTTTTCAAAAAAAGCAAACAATTAGTAAAAGGTAAAACCGAAATTAAAATTGCCGAGATATTCAAAGGAAAATACGATATGGTCGGTTGGGAAAAATCGGGCAAGGGCGTTCTAGGCTATAGAATTTTAAGCTCAAAAGGAAAAATTATTTACGATGGAATTATCGGCTTTAAATACAACGGTAAAACTTTTGAAATTGACCTAAGCATTATTGAAGGGCCTATGGTAAATCTTCCCAAAAGCGATGGAGTAGTTATTTCCTTTAAAACCAATAAAGCAGCAAGTTGTGTGGTACTTGTTGACGGAAAAGAATTTAAAGACAAGACTGCAAGCAAAAATCATGAAATTAAAATTAGCGGTTTACAAGCAGATAAAGAATATAAATACACTGTAAAATACGGCGATAACCAACAAAGCTATACTTTCAGAACCGCACCCGAAGCCGGAAGCCGAAAAGCCTTCACATTTGCCTATGCCAGCGATTCGCGCGGAGGAAACGGTGGTGGTGAACGAAACATACATGGACACAACGGCTACATCGTGAAAAAGATACTGGCTCTTGCTACACTTCAAAACAGTAGTTTCATTCAATTTACGGGCGATTTGGTTGATGGGTACACTTTAACTGCTCAAGAAATAAACTTAGAATATGCAAATTTTAAAACAACAGCAAGCCCTTTTACACATTATATGCCCTTAATTGCAGGAATGGGTAACCATGAAGCTGTTATGCATACTTTTAAAGCAGACGGAGTTTGGGCATCAATTAATAAATTTCCTTTTCAATCCGAATCTTCCGAGCAATGTTTTGCTAAAAATTTTGTAAACCCTAAAAACGGACCTAAAAGTGAAGATGGAAGCAAATACGACCCTGATAAAAATACAACCGACTTTCCTCCATACGAAGAAACTGTATATTACTACATCTACGATAATATAGCAATGATTGTTCTTAACTCCGACTATTTTTATGCACCAAGTACCAAATTTGTAAATACCACAAGTGGGAATATACACGGATACATTATGGACAACCAACTTGAATGGTTAAAACAAACCCTTAAAATGTTTGAAAAAGATGATAATATCGATCATGTTTTTGTTACCATACACACCCCCGCATTCCCAAATGGAGGGCATGTAAGTGATGACATGTATTACAACGGAGATAATTCCGTTAGACCATACATTGCAGGAAATCCGGTAGATAAAGGCATAATAGAACGCCGCGACGAGTTTTTAGACCTCATAATTAACCAAAGCAAAAAAACCGTAGCCTTGCTTACCGGCGACGAGCACAATTTCAACAAATTAAAGCTCACACCCGAAACACCGATTTATCCTGATAATTACAAGGGAAAAAAATTAAAAATAAATCGTACATTCTGGCAAATCAACAACGGAGCAGCCGGTGCACCCTATTACGCACAAGAGCAAACCCCTTGGACAAAACATGTTAGCGGATTTACCACACAAAATGCAGTGTGCTTGTTTTACATCGATGGCAAATCCGTAAAAATGAAAGTTTTAAACCCCGACACCTTAGAAGAAATTGAAGAAATAGTTTTAAGATAATCAGGGCGGCTACGGGCTTTCCGCTTGTAGTCCTCAGCCAAAAAACAATAAAAACCAAGCCGCAAAGTAGCTTCCGTTGGTCGCTCTTTTCGGCTTGTTTTTATTTTGTTTTTCGGCTTGCGGGCTACCGCTTCAATCCCTGCCGCAACACGCATCAAGCCCATTTGACTCGTCCTGAATTTTTGAATTCCTTTTAATCGCACCATTTAGGAATTGAAAACGCTTATTAATGCACAATTAAATTTATATTTTCTTTTATCTAAATAAATATATTCGTAATTTCAAGCTCTTTTTTTAACAAACCTTAAATCCGCAGATATGTTCGTAGCTAAAAGCCAATAGTCGGACATGGTTTTAGCT
>JALSLF010000474.1 GCA_026988445.1 Bacteroidales bacterium | reverse complement strand
GTGCATGGTCACCCATTGGTGATGTTACTACTATTATGCTATGGATAGGCGGGCAGGTAACCACCCTAAACATTATTATGAAATTGATTATCCCCAGTTTATTTACCATGATTATTCCTTTGGCAATCCTAAGTTTTTCAATGAAAGGAGATGTAGAACGCCCAAAAACAGATGAAAATGAAGTACAACTTACCACACACAATCAACAAATTTTAATGTTGGCACTGGGAGTTTCTGCTTTATTGTTTGTACCTGTTTTTAAAACATTTACACATTTACCTCCTTATTTGGGAATGCTTTTTGGTTTAAGTATTTTGTGGATAACAACCGAAATTATGCATAAGGGCTCACATGAGGAGAGTACAAAACTAACAGTAAATAAAATACTTACAAAAGTAGATGTCCCAACTATTTTCTTTTTCTTGGGTATTTTAACCGCAGTAGCTGCCTTACAATCGGCGGGGCATCTTGATTTATTGGCAATGACATTACAAAACTGGGGCTTAAATGTATATTCCATAGGCTTAACTATAGGTGTTTTATCGGCAATAGTTGATAACGTACCTCTTGTAGCAGCAGCTATGGGTATGTATCCAATAGATCCAAGCCACATTCAATTTATGCAAGACGGTATTTTTTGGGAATTTTTAGCATATACAGCCGGTACAGGTGGAAGTATCCTCATAATTGGTTCTGCCGCCGGAGTTGCTGCAATGGGTATGGAAAAAATTGATTTTATTTGGTACATGAAAAAAATCTCCTTATTAGCTGCCATTGGCTACTTTGCGGGAGCCGGTGTTTATTATATTCAAGAACAATTATTCCCTGAAAAATTGCATGAAGGAAAAGAGAATATTGAAGAACATACGGAAACTTCAAACATTATTAATTATCAAAAAGATAATTTGAATGCATCGAAAACCATAAGTTTTAATGAAGCCTTAAACTTATAAAACTCGACAAGCTTATAATAACAAAAGGCAGAACATATGTTCTGCCTTTTTTGAATCCAATTATTTTTTGGCTATAGCATAAACTTACTGTTCACCCCTTCTTCTCTAAACCAATTCTTCTTTTCCTTCAACAGAAAAGCATTCGTTTGCCGGAAAAAAGAACCTTCCTTCCAAAGCAGCATTTTCATCACTGTCTGAACCATGTACTGCATTATTTTGCATCGATTCGGCATACAATTTACGAATAGTACCTTCTTCTGCATTTTCAGGATTAGTCGCACCAATTAATTTACGATAATCCTCTACGGCATTTTCTTTTTCTAAAATAGCAGCCACCACAGGACCTGATGACATAAAACCAACCAAATCGTTAAAAAAAGGACGTTCTTTATGAACTCCGTAAAAAGCTTCTGCCTGCGATTTGCTCAAACGCGTCATACGCATTGCAACAATACGAAAACCTGCTTCATTTATTTTTGCTAATATAGCTCCAATATGCCCGTTTTTTACGGCACAGGGCTTAATCATAGTAAATGTTCTGTTTTTTGCCATTATAATTCTTAATTTTAATTATTAATTGGGCGCAAAGATAAAGATAAATTGATAATTAACAAGAGACATCAATAACCGGCAATTTTCTTATCTTTGCAAATCTTAAAATAAAAATATGAACATCGAAATAAAAAATAAAGCAAAAGGGTTTAATCAACTTATAGAAAACAACACTAATTTTATTATTTTCGGACATGTAAACCCGGATGGTGATGCAATAGGTAGTACTTTGGCAATATATCATTACCTAATAAATCGAAACAAAAAAGCAACAATAATTACCCCTAATGATTTTCCCGATTTTTTAAATTGGATGCCCGGTGCAGATAAAATACTATGCTTTGAAAATCATGAAAATGAAGCGAGAGGTTTGATTCAAAAAGCTGATGTACTCATCTTTTGCGATTTTAACGATTTAAAAAGATTGTCTAAAGTACAAGAAGAAATTAAACAATCAAATCTACCCAAAGTAATGATTGATCATCATCCGCAACCAACCGGTTTTGCAGATATTGAATTTTCGGATACATCGGTAAGTTCAACAGCAGAGCTATTGTTTGAAGTACTTTTTGAAATATCAGCTAATGATTATATGAACACTGAATTTGCCAATTGTATTTTAACCGGAATTATTACCGACACAGGAGTTTTCAATCATAATTCAGAGCAGCCGCGCACTTACGAAATCATGGCTGATTTAATTCGTTTGGGTGGAGAAAAACAAAAAGTTATAAACGAAGTTTATAATAACAACAGTTACAACAAATTACAATTGCTTGGAAATAACTTGCTAAACGGAATGCACTACTATCCTCAATTTGCAACAGCTTTTATTGTGCTATCAAAAGCAGACCAACAAAAGTTCAATTACAAAATTGGCGATACCGAAGGACATGTAAATATTCCGCTCTCGATTAAAGATGTAAATTTTTCAGCCCTTTTTATTGAAAAAGATGAGTATGTTAAAATATCACTACGGTCAAAAGATAGCTTTGACGTGAATGAATTTGCACGTATATATTATCATGGCGGAGGACATAAAAATGCCGCAGGAGGAAAATCATACAAATCATTAAATAAAACCATAGAAAATTTCGTTACATTACTTGAAAAACATAAGCAAGAAATCATAAAATAATAACACATTTATGTTAAAATATCTCATTTTCATAATGCTGATAGCCGGCGTATTATTATCCTGCAATGATGATAAAACGAAAAAAAAACATTTATCAAAAAAAGAATTGGATAAATACGATAAACCTTTGGAAGCAGCCAACCGGTATTTATCAATTGTTGATGCAGAGCGTATTGAAAGTTTTGCAAAAAGAAGAAACTGGAATATGAAAAAAACAGAAACCGGAATATGGTATGAAATTTATAAACACGGAAAAGGAAAAAAAGCTAAAGAAGGGCAAACCGCTGTGTTTAATTATAAAATATCCTTACTTGACGGTACTCTATGTTATAGTTCCGATTCGCTTGGAGCAAAAGCGTTTGTAATAGGACACGGTGGTGTTGAATCAGGACTTGAAGAAGGCATATTAATGCTCCATGAAGGCGACAAAGCTCACTTTATATTTCCTCCTTTCAGAGCGCACGGTTTGTTGGGTGACCAAAAAAAAATTCCGGCTCGTTCAATAGTTGTATATGAATTGGAACTTTTAGAGCTTAAATAAACATCAAAACAACTCACTTTTTAATATAAAAATCTGTAAAAATATCCTAACCTGGTAATATATAGATAAAAAAAATTCAATCCTTTGCATTTTTATGCAAACGTTTGCACATCCGTTTGCGACGATTTTTCTTCAAAAATATCAATAAAAAAATACGAAATATACAAAGCCTCCTTAATTTTAAAGTAGATTTTTAAAACCTGAAACCAAAAACACAAAACCAATGGAGTTATGGCTATTTTATTGATTAGTTCAATTTAATACCAATTAATTACTATTATTAATCTACTTTTAATCTAAAAAAAATGAAAAAGCTTATTTTATTTTTAATGTTTTGGGGCATTTTTCAGCATCTTAGTGCACAAAACGATGTAATGATGCAGGCATTTTATTGGAATTTACCGGTTGATGCAAGTGCAAAAAACGGTACTTGGTGGGATAACCTCACATCAAAAGCAAGCGAATTAAAAACAGCCGGTTTTACAGGAATTTGGGTACCCTCGCCCGCAAAAGGAAATTGGGGAATTTACGATATGGGTTACGGAATTTATGACCATTATGATTTAGGCAACTACAATCAAAAAGGAACTGTTGAAACACGCTTTGGAAGTCGTGCCGAACTTGAAAATATGATTTCGACAATGCATAACAGTCCTAAAATTGAGGTTTATGCAGATATTGTACTGAACCATGTTTATTCTAGTGATGAAAACGATGAAGTAAATCCGGCAGTTAAAGATTATGTGTTTTTAGAAGCTTTTACCAACGGTAGTCAACATGTACCTTACCCTACAAATGAAATTAAGTGGGTAATACCCAATGCGGGAGCCGGAGATTATTATATTAAAATTAAAGGATACTATCATGACTACACTCTAAGTTATCAGGAACGTGGCTATGATTTTCAAGTTGATTGGACAGGAAGTGGTTTTAATACAACTTATAACTGGGAAACGGAACCTAATGACGGAAACGGACAAAACAATTTTGTTTCGGTATCGGGTCAAACCATGCGTGGTTTTATAGGCGCAGAAGGAGATATTGATGAATACAAAATTACATTAAATTCAAGCAATGATATTGTTATAAAATTAACATCAAGAAGACAAGTAGGGACATCATGGGATTGGGCAGATCAAACCAGAGGATATTACCCTTTTGAAATTTGGCACAATGGTCAAAATTTGGCAGTAAGTCAACTAGAAGCACATACAAACACCAATATAAGCTATCCTACTCATACAGGTGTAGGCGAAGCAAATGTTAATTGGCATTACAATGATTTTCATCCCGTAGATGCAAATGACTGGCTGGGCGATTGGGGAACAAGTGATGAAATTATTCCAAATACAAAAGGATTTGGAAATGATTTTAATACCTATAGTTCTACGGTACAACAAAGAATGAACGATTGGGGAGCCTGGCTGGCTAATCAAATTGCATTTGATGGTTTCAGATTGGATTTTGTGAGAGGTTTTCAAGAATCCTATGTGGCAAGTTGGATAAATAATTTACCACTTATCAATGGGCAGCAAAGATTTATAGTGGGAGAATATTGGGGAGCAGACTACCGAATTAAAGAATGGGTAAATAATGTAGCTTCCTACGGTGCAGATGCCGATGGTTTTGATTTTCCTTTAAAATCAAGCCTTACAAATATGTGTAATGGGGATGAGTATAGTTTTGATATGCGTTGGTTAAATCATGCAGGAATGGTTAGAAATGCAAACGGCAATGCACTGCCCGGAACATCGGTTGTTACCTTTTTAGATAACCATGATACCGGCAAAGAACATGATAAGTGGGTAACAAAAGATTGGAAACTCGGCTACGCTTATATGCTAACACACGAAGGTCGTCCTTGTGTATTTTATCCTCATTATTATGGTGTTACAATGGTCGATAATAATGATAATACAATTACCGTAACTCCCGATGCAAGCTTAAAAGACGATATAAACAAATTGATTTTTGTGCGAAAAACTTATTTAGGAGGTACGCTCAGTGTATTGAGTGAAATTGGTAATCCTTATCCTGCAGGAGATGCTTATAATGTTTATGTTGCTCGCAGACAAGGAAACGGCACAAAAGACGGAGCAATTATTGTACTTAACAATAGCTCTACTACAAAAGGCTTATGGGTAGATTCCAGCCCCACAGGATTTACAAATTGGAGCAATACCACATTAACAAATGCATTTACAGGAACAACAACCACTGTTTATGCAGATGGAAGAGTTTGGGTTGAGGCACCGCCCAGGTCGTATGCAATATATGTACAATCTACCGATTATGTAGCCTATGGCACAAAAAGCTCTTTAGTATCTGACAATTCTCAATCGTTGATACCACTAACTGATGATAAATTTGCTTTTCAAGTATTTCCTAATCCGTTTACAGAATCAACAAGAATTAGATTTAACATAGCAGATAAGTCAAACATTAACATAGATGTTTATGACAAAACAGGCAGAAAAATAAGCAGTATTTTCAATGGCGAAAAAGAAGCCGGAAATCAAGAATTTATATGGAAGCCGGAAGGTATAAAATCAGGTGTATATATTGCCGTGATAAATATTAACGGACAAATAAAAACACTTAAACTCGTTATTAATAATTAGGTTAATTAAAAAAGGCACTCAAATATGAGTGTCTTTTTTTTACAGGTACTTTTCTATCTCATAAAAGCTTTGAACCACATTTAAATCAAGAGTGTTTAAGCGCTCTATGCTATGATGCCCCGAAGCAATCAGAATGTAATCAATATTCAGTTTTTGAGCAACTTCTGCATCATGAATTGTATCACCAATGAGTACACAATCTGTATTTGGTATATTGTGCTTTTGCAATAAATTTTCACCTAATAGCACTTTACCACCTGCAAAATGATTATCCAAACCCGACACATCTTCAATAAATTCAGAAATACCAAAATATCTTAAATCTTCCAACAGTTTATTATGCTCACGCGCCGATAATATAAATTGCTTTATTCCATTATCTTGTAGTTGTCGCAATAGTCTAACAACATAATCATGTAAGTTACACTCAAAGCGCCTTTGATTATATTCATTTATAAATTCAATACCTAATTTTTCAAAACTTTCCTTTTCAAAATCAAAACCCAACTTTTGGTAATAATCTTTTACCGGAAAATTAAAAACTTGCTTATATCCTTCAACACTTAAAGTTTGCAAATTTCGTTTTTTTAAGATATTATTCATGATATCAACACATAAGTGAACATCATCAAACAAAGTTCCGTTCCAATCCCAAATAATATAATTGTATTTATTTTTGTTCATAACTTATCTGTTTTTTAAAATATTCCGCATACATAATACCTTTTTGCACATAATCGGGATCAAAAGTCTCCGGCTTTCCCTTAGCAGGATATTTTTTGCCTGCATTATGAAGATGAAAGGCATTTTTATAATCCTTATTGCGTAAATAACTTCCATAATTATTATTAATCCATACCAGTGCCCAATAAATATTATTATTTCCTTTTAATTCAGCTAAGGAAATATTTAACTCAAAAATTTTATAGCCCATAATTTGAAAAGGGCCATAAGAGCAAGCAAGTTTTTTTAAATCCTTTTTTGAAATATTTTTTAAGCGATGTTTCGTAATTTTCTCAAAATCGGCAATTTCTCCTTTTTGCGTAAGTAAGAGTTTGCGATAAACCTCCTTTTCAAAACGTAGCGGTACATTTTTTCTGCCTGATGATTCGAGCATTATTAATGCAAACAAGTAATCTTTCGGTAAATCAAAGATTTTGGCAAGTGAATCAATCGGTTTTTCATAATTTAACAAAACCATATCAGTGCCTCCTTTGTTGTTTAAGCGGGCATTATATTCAAAATCATAAGCCAATAAAAAACCGGCAAATAAAAATAAAATAGAAAATAAAGGTATGAAAAATCTTTTTTTCATAATGAAACAAAATTCGGATGCTAATCGCTCAATTTAAGTTAAAGTATCAACCCATTCAAAGCTATGGCAGCCGGATACCAAATAAAACAGCAAATCTAACAATAATAATATTTACAACACCAACAATAATCCAACAAAAATCTGACTAGTTTTATAAATATTCAATAAACAATCTGCCGGTAGTTGGACAAGTTTCAACAACTTAAACAACATTATTTAATTATCAATTATAATAAAATTCTACCTATTTTTGTTATTAAATAAATAGCAATAACAGAAAAAAGTTTTTTTTCAGTTGTTTGGCACGAAATTTAAGTATTATATATCAAAAAACATATTGAAATTGGTCAATTAACTAAGCTTTATTATCTTTGTCATTGATTAAGTTTTGCTTGAAATAAAATAGTTATGTTAAAAACATATTTAAAAAATGTAAAAGTACTGTTATTTATTTTTGTTGCACTACTAAGTTTTAGTAATTGCAACAACAATGAAGAACAAGACAATAAAGAAAATAGCATTGATACGGTTGATTTAAAAAATCCGAAAATCATTAAAATTAATAACCGGCTTTTTAGTGTTCCATCGCCTTATCAAGTAGCCGTTTTAGTAAAGAATAATCATGTTCCTTACAACAAAGATTTACTGAATCCGGTACAAAATCAAGCAAATTATGCTACTAATTTTAAGCAAGCTCTTAACCTTGGTGTTTATGGTGCTGATTTAAGTTATCTGAATATTTACGAACAACTTCCTGATGCAGCTTCTTATTTTGCAGTGGTAAAAGTTTTATCCAAAGAATTAAACATTCTAAGTACTTTGGACGATAAAATAATGAAACGTATTGAAGCAAACAATAATAATAAAGATTCTTTGATGTATATAATGTCCACTGTTTTTAGAGATGCCGATGCTTATTTATTCAACAGCGGACAAAATGAGATTGGCGTACTGGTAATTGCAGGCGGCTGGATTGAAAGTTTGTATATTATGACTAAAATTTTGCAACAAACCAATAATAATGAGGAAATTTTACGAAGAATTGGAGAACAAAAATATCCTTTGGACAATTTAATTGAATTAATGCGTCCTTATTACAATAATATTTCAGACGAATACGATAATTTTTTATTGCAATTAGTTGATTTAGCTTCGGTTTTTGATGGAGTTGCCATTGAATATACTTATTCTAAACCGATAACAGATGTTGAAAACAAAACAACAACCATTACAAGTACTACTAAAACAGTAATTAATGAATATCAAATTCAAAAAATTACCGAAATGGTTGACTCTATAAGAACAGGTATTGTAAACTAACAAGTTGAAAAAATAAATCTTTTTTAAACAAAGATAAATGAAGAAATTTGCATACTATACGATTATTTTATTGATATCATTATCAATACAACATAAAGTATTTGCACAGGCAGACACCTTAATACAGTTTTGTGCAAAAAATTTAACTACTGAATATATTTCGGACGGACAACAATACATTGCACTACTCAACGGCGATGAAATTGCTGAATTCAGAATTACTTTTTACGGACAAACTACCTACAGGATAGCTGCTTGTAGTGGACTAACCCAAGGCAATTTAATTTTCACCGTTTACGACAGGGAAAGAAACGAACTTTTTTCAAACCGCAACTATAAAAATGCTCCTTATTGGGATTTTAAATTCAAATCAACAATGCAGTGCATAATCGAGGCTCAATTAGACCCCAAAGGACCGCAATCAGGATTTGCCATATTACTGGTTGGATTTAAAAAATAATAATTTAGAACATTTGAGCAAATAATTTACTACCTGAGAATCTAATTGCTTAAGCTTGAAATAAGCCTTTCTTTTAGAATAAAAACCGCTTTTTGAAAATTAAGAAAGTCCAGCAAAACAAAATTTCCTGTTTTTTTTATATTTATATTTTATTAATTTAGCCTTTTTCCTACAAATAGGCAAATGCTAAATTTATATTTAAGGTAAAATAAAAAATAGCCCGAAATTTGTTATTACTTTTAAGCTAAATTGTCCTGAGTAAATAATTTAATCAATGAGCGAAAAGATTCTAAAAGCCCTTATGCAGTTATTCGCTATTATTGCTAACCCCAAAAGCAATAATACCGACCGGAGACCTGTTGTGGAATCTTTTCTTAATCAACAACTAAACAAAGAATTGGTTGAAGAATATTTGCATGTTTTTGAATATTATTATGCCATACATCAGCAAAAGCAAAAACATCAATCAAAAATAAAAAGTATTAAACAAACAGCAGCCAGCTCCGTAAAAGTATTGATGATTTGTACCGAAATTAACAAAGAACTTACCCAAAAGCAGAAATTAGTAGTTTTGGTACGTTTGTTTGAATTCATCAAATCAGATAACGAAATCACCAAACAAGAATTGGAATTTGTTCAAACCGTAGCTGATACATTTCATGTACCGCGTTATGATTATGAATTAATTAAAGACTTTGTGTTATCAGAACCGGGTGCCATAAACAATAAAAAAGAGTTATTAGTAATAAATTCTGCTAAAAATACCCCCTGCGATAAATGTAAACTTTTGCAAGTAGATAATTTTCGCGGGCAAATTCAAATATGTGCAATTCCTTCGGCAAATATGCACTTACTCCGCTTTAGCGGAGAAAATGAATTGTATATGAACAATCAATTATTGGATCAAACAAAAGTTCATATACTCTCACAAGGGGCATCGATAAAAAATGCCCGAATGAAACCTATTTATTACAGCGATATTATCAGCGCTTATAATATTGACAAAGTAAAAGCACAAATTGTACTCGAAGCGCATAATTTACAGTATAAATTTAAAAACGGAGTAACCGGATTGCACAAAATGAATTTTGTGGTACAATCAGGAAACCTGGTGGGTATAATGGGTGCAAGCGGCTCGGGAAAATCAACGTTACTGAATGTTTTAAACGGAAATTATCCACCTGAAAAAGGAGAAATACTAATTAACGGAATTGATATACACAAAGACAAAAAAGAAATAGAAGGCTTAATCGGTTACGTGTCGCAAGACGATATGCTTATTGAAGAGCTTACGGTTTTTGAAAATCTTTATTTCAGTGCAAAATTAA